>JAJZZU010000107.1 GCA_021797365.1 Pseudomonadota bacterium
ACGCCCTCGCCGTGTAGGCAGGGCGCGGAACACCGATTCTTTCGCAATACATTGAAAGGTCAAAGAAAAACGTCTTTTAAGCGGCGCAACTTGAGTTTAGCGAGCCGTAGAGGCGAACCTAATCGTCCGCTAATACCACCAGCTGCGCTCTTTCGGGATCATACACGACCTCTGTAATCGAACCATCCCGGATGCGCTGAACCGCTTCGTCGATGACGGGGAGCGGGACCAGGAACCACTCCCGCGGCCGCACGGGATTCCCGAATCGATCTTCAATGGTGAGGTCCAGTTGGGCGGTGGCGAAGACACGGTGGAAGAGGTGTTCGAGCTTGGTGCGGTTGATGCTCGAGAGCTTGTAGCTTGCCACTACCTCCACGTCGGCCAGCAGATAGGTGGCCTCATGGGCGGCATGGGCAATCCGGGTCTCCACCTTGCCGCCTGTGACGCCGATCTTATGAATGAGTTCGCGATGGGCGGCGATAAAGGGATGAGCGGAGAGGCTGCGCAAGACATAAATAGTGCCGCTTTCGATATCGTCGTCTTCCCAGGTCTGGCTGAACAGGGGCCCGGCGTCGGGTTCCGGCGTGACGCGCCGTCCACCTTCATCCTTATAAAGGGCGCGCTGGAGCGAGCGGCGCAAGAGATTACTTTCGGTGCCGTTGGCATAGACGACCCGCAAGCGGGCGTCGTTCTTACCGGTGGACGTTTTGATGGTCTCGCCCACCTCGGCGACATAGACGAGTTGACCCCCGAGAATAAAGAAATCGCCCTCCAGGATAGCAGCGCCCTCTTTGCCAAAGGGCAGGGTCTGGCGCAGGCCGGCCTTGAGCTCACTCTCAACCCCGGCAAAGAGCGGCTTGAAGCGCGCAAAGTCCGGGCAAGGCGTACGGTCGGCGATTTCTTCCGCGATCCGTCGGTCTTCTTGCGAGCGGACATGCTTCAGGACCGTGATGTCGTTCTCAGTGGGCGCAGCAACACCGAGTTCCGCCAGGAGCGCCTCGTCATCGAGTACCGCTACCGGCGGTTCTGAGCCTTCGTCCGCCGCGAGTAGACCGTGGACATCGCGTGCCGCCAGCAGCGCTTGAGCCTCTGGCAGGGCCCGCAGGCACTGGAGACGCACGGCGTACAGACGCTCGAAGATGTCGCGCCCCTCTCCGTGCTGCGGCACGCGCCCATGCGTCTCGACGAAGCGCAAGATATCCTCGAATCCAGCCATAATGCGCTCTTCACGCGGGGTATGGCGTCCATTGGCTACGGGTGGAGCCTCAACTCCTAGGGCGTCCAGGAGTTCATCATCGGAGAGATCAGACATCGTCGACTCCTTTGCGCTCAACCGCGGCCTTCTCTTGGGCGCGGTAACGGGCCAAAGCCGCCACCCCTTCGGCCATGCGCCGTTCCCAGGCATCGAGGGCGTTAATGTCGGGGAGCCGCCCGCGCTCCTGCTTAAATTGCAGGGCCCGCTGCGCCAGTTCCCGCGCCTCCTCAACCGGAATGGCGAGACGCTTGGCGGCGATCGTCGTCTGGACTTGCCGCAAGGTCTTCTCGTCCATCGCTTTGGCCAAGACCGCATAGGCCGCCTCGAAGGGATTGATGCGGTCAATGAGGTCAATATCGAGGTCACGGACATTCACGAATCGGCGCACGCCTTGGATGAGGGCCAGGTTGCCCTTGTCCTCAGAGCCTACGGGCTGGTCGACCTGCTGCTGTTTGGCCTGTTGCGTCAGAACCAGGGCGGCCACCGCGTGTTGCCGGATGGCCTCTTGGTCGGCAGTGGTCAGTTCAGGATAACGCTCGCGGACAATCTTGCCCATGCGCAATTGCGTCAGCTCCTCGGGCAGTGTGTTCTCCTGATCGAAGAGACCGCGTTCCAGGGCCGACTTATCCTGCACAAAGGCCGTAATGACCTCGTTCAAGTCCTCGCGACACACGCGGCTGGCCTCCGGGCTTTTGGGCATCGTAAGCCCTCCGATCTCCACGTGATACTGGCCGGTTGTCTCATTCACTCCGACATTGCTGCGCCCCTCGACGTAGCCCTCCGGTCCATAATCGAAATCCGCCTGGGGGCCGGCGTTCTTGGGGGTAAACTCAAAGCGGGGGGCCAGGACCTGCTCCATCAAGAGGCTGGCCGCAATCGCTTTTAGCGTGTCGTTGATGGCATCGACTACCGTGGCCTCGGCGGCATCCGGTTCGGCAATGAGGTTCGTAAAGCGCGCTGTGGCCTTGCCCGGCGCATCTCGGGTGGCGCGGCCGATAATCTGCACGATCTCAGTCAGGCTGCTGCGGTAGCCAATGGTGAGAGCATGTTCACACCAAATCCAATCGAATCCTTCCTTCGCCATACCGAGTGCGATGATGATATCGACATGGTCGCGGTTTCCGCGTTGCGTCGGGTCTTTCAAAGCCGCCAGCACCCGTGAGCGTTGGGCGGGGTCCCCGTCGTCGACGAGGTCGGCGACCTTAATAAGCCCTCCGCCTTGGCTCACCGGTCGCTCGATCGTATGGAATCCGGTCACCGGGTCCACCCCGCGCCAGGTGCCGAGGGCGTCCATGATCTCCTCGACCTCTTTGTGTTTGTCCTTCAGGCTCTCGCGGGAGTTGACATTCGGAATATGAACAATTGTCTTGAGCGCCGGGTCGAGCACCTTCATGATCGCGTCCAGATAGCGGCCGGTGTAGAAGAAGTAGCCGATGTCGAGCGCTTTCAGGTACTGGTAGCCATTCAACTGCTCGTAATAGGTGTAAGTGACGGTCTCAAAGCGCGCCTCATCGGAGGGCGAGAGGACGGCCGCCGCATCCCCCCGAAAATAGGACCCGGTCATCGCCACGATATGGGCCTTGTCGCGCGCTAAAAAGAGCGCGAGCTGGCTCCCCAGCCGATTGTCCGGGTGGCTGCTGATATGGTGAAACTCATCAATGGCAATGAGCCGGTTATCGAAGGCCGCCACACCTAACTCGTCGACCGCGAAACGAAAGGTGGCGTGGGTGCAGATGAGCGCGGGATCACCGCTTGCCAGGAATTGGCCGACCGCTTGCACCTTGGAGCGGGCCACACTCGGCTCATCGGCCCCAGGGGCATTGCACAGGTTCCATTGGGGCTTCACCACCCAATCCCAGGGAAAGCCGCTGTGGGTCAAGGGCTCATCCGCAAAACTCCCGCCAATGGCCCGTTCCGGCACCACAATGAGGGCTTGCTTAAGACCTTGGTTATGGAGCTTATCGAGCGCAATAAACATCAAGGCCCGGGATTTGCCCGAGGCCGGCGGTGATTTGATCAAGAGATAGGGCTCGCCGCGCTTGGCGTAGGCGCGTTCCTGCATAGGGCGCATGCCTAAGCTATTCGTCCGGCTCGAAAGGCCGGTACGCTGGGTGGCCAGGGTCACCGAAGGGACCGTATAGCGATTCGTGGGATTGTCCGTGGCGGTCATGAGGTGGTTTTCCGAGTCGTCTTGGGGGCCGTTTGGTCCCCCGTCATGTGAGCATACAGGGCAAACAACTTCTCCAGGCGCTCGGTGTCGTTGCGGAACCGACGGCCGATATAGATGCGCTCAAGCACCTCGTCATTGTGCTCATGGGCGTGACGCAGGTTTTCCGGCATCTGCCCGGCCTCATAGAGGTCGGCAATGGTGGCCGGGAAATGGGCCTCGCGGGCCAGCAGGATGTCTTCGGCGCAACGGGTCAGATCGGCCTTATTTTGGTCTGTCAGCTGCGGCACCGGGAAGGTGTTCCAGCCCAGGGTGTTGGAGTAAGAGAAGCGCATCTCCAGGCGCACGCACACCGTCCCAATCCACACCCAGTGCAGGCGCGAGGCAATGAGCGCCATGTTCCAGAGAGGGGCGTCATACATGGCAAACGCCTTCTCTTGCACAACGCACTCAGGCCCCAAAAGCCCTACGGGCAGGTAAGGTCTGTTCTCCGAACTTACGCGAGGAATGATTAGTACACTTACCTCGCCTGTCACTTGTTCGCGGAAACGATATGGCGTAGAGACTAGTTTGCGCGCTGTAATATCATTCGTTGCAGAGCTTCTTGATTCAACAACTGCTCGTAGACGCTCAGCCACTGGGGGAATTTGTTTCGCAAGTTCGGCCTCATTCTCTTTAATCCAGAGGCAGACACGAGGCCTTGAATCAATAAACTCCTTGGAGCCATATAGCGGTCTAATAAATCCCGCCGCCCCCGGTGACTGCCGGAGCATTTCAGTTGCCTCGTACTTTGAGAAAATCAGCGCGGCACCATAATAAGGATGATTACCAAACTGCATCGGGGATAGGTCCTGCATCGGCCGCGTGCGAGGGTGAACCTCAATGTTAGGTGCTGCCGCTAGATATGCATTAATGTTTGAGACTTCCCTCAGTTCAACAATACCTCCGGCTTCACGATCAGTTATGGAATAAAGTCGGCTTACTGAGCCTGTTTCCATAGAGATCCCGACTATTACAACGGTAACGCCCGCGTTATGGCTAGCAAGGTTTGTCCACTTGAATGAGGTATACGCAAAGGCAATCTGGCTCCCGGTACGGAAAATGAGAGGCCAAAGTATCGGCACTTGCTGGCCTTGGCAAATCGAATTGGTCGATACAAACGCGGCGGCCGCTTTAGTTTTAGTCCCATAGTCTGCGGCCTTCATAAACCAGCCGGCCACATAATCCAGCGATTTCCAATTCCTTATGCGGCCATCGAAGACCGCACGAAGGTCAGATTTCTGCGTAACCGATTGCCACTTGCTCCCCAAATAGGGCGGATTTCCGCAGATATAGGTCTCCCCGCCCTCGTTTTCGAAATCCATTTCGGCCTGCTCCACGGGTGTCTCAAATAAATCCGGGGATACCACCTTTACAGCGCTCCCCGTAGGTGGGCAGAGACTGAGCCAATCCAGTTGCAGGGCATTACCGCACGTGATCCAGTTCTGGGTATCCAGTGGCAGAAATCCATCCAGCGCGAGCTTTTGGCCTCGATAGAGGACGTCGCACTGATATTCGGCAACAATAAGCGCTAAGCGCGCGATCTCGGCCGGGAAGTCCCGCAGCTCAATCCCCCGAAAGTTGGTCAGTGGAATAGCGGTCAGAATGGCGGATTCACCACGCCGTTTGTTGATCTCCGCCTCAATGGCGCGCATCTGCTTGTAGGCAATCACAAGGAAGTTGCCCGAACCGCAGGCGGGGTCGAAGACTCGGATCTTGGCCATGCGTTTACGCAGATTGAGGAGCATGCGCGGATTGGTGCCAGCAGCCTCCAATTGGGCCCGCAGATCATCCAGAAAGAGTGGGTTCAGGACCTTCAGGATGTTGGGTACGCTCGTGTAGTGCATACCCAGGGCACCCCGCTCTCCCTCATCGGCCACCGCCTGAATCATCGAGCCGAAGATGTCGGGATTGATGTGTGCCCAGTCCAAGTGGCCCGCATGCAGGAGGTAGGTGCGTGCTATGCGCGAAAAGCGGGGCGCCTCGGTGCTGCCGGCAAAGAGCCCGCCGTTGACGTAGGGAAAGGCCTGCGACCAAAGCGGTAGGGGGGCGGATGCGCGCTCGGCGGACTTCGTGTTCATCGCGCGAAAGAGCGTACTCAAGACCTCATGGGTATTGGCCCCATCGCGCTCGGTCATCTGCTCGATGGTGCGCGTGAAAAGCTCGTCGCCATCGAAGATACGGGTGTCCTCGGCAAAGAAGCAAAAGATGAGGCGCGCCATGAAGTGATTGAGGTCATGCCGGCGCGCCTCGGTCGCCCACTCAGGGTTGTCCTTCAAGAGTTCCACATAGAGTTTATTCAGCCGCCCCGTGGCGCGGACGTCAACGGGGTTATTCTTGATCTCTTGGACGGGCGAAATTCCGGCCAACGGCAGGAAGAAGCCAAAATGCCGAGCGAAATCGGGATACTCGCAGGCGATGGTCTCGCCACTGACAAGATCCTCGGCCTCCAGTGTGTGGCCGTCGGTAGCGAGGATAAATTTGGCCTTGGCACTCGCGGTCTTCGGATGGGCGCGCAATGTGTTCAGCGTGGCGCCGACCGTGCCGGGCTCGCAGACCGCAATGTGGATATTATTGCGCTGGAGGACACCTCCTACCACATCGGAGGCGTTCGTCTCGCCCTTGCGCAGGCGATTGAGGGTCGTTTCTTTGTTGTCGAAAGCCGCAAGGAAGGCGAATGGAAACTCCTCGCGACTGAAGGGTTGGCACGCCAAGTCCGAGACCGCGGCTTCAATCTCGACGGCGTTCATAAGGTATTGGGCCTATAAGGCATAACTACTGTCTGGCCGGCGTCGCCTGCCGGCTTCTCGCTTCGGCGCGACATGGTCATCCTGCGGCATTGGTTGCACTCGAAAGTTTCATTTGGCATGTAAGGCCGCCTAGTCCAACCACCCACCAGGTCCTCGGCCCGAAAATGAGTATACCGCTTAACCATCTGCATGGTCTTGTGCCCCGTGATAGCCGCGACCTCCATGGCCCCAAACCCTTTATCAGAAAGCCTAGAAGTCGCCTTGTGGCGCAAGTCGTGGAAGGTCAAACCCTTAATGCCAACGGCCTTGCAGCGTAGCGCAACCTCACTAATCCAACAGCGGCGCCAAATCCTTGGCGCGCAGGTGTGTGTAGCGTTTGAGCATCTGCTGGGTCTTGTGCCCTGTGATGGCCGCTGCCTGCATAGGGTTCAGGCCCTTCTCAAAGAGCCTACTGGCGGCCTCGTGCCGGAGGTCGTGGAAGGTCATACCCTCAACCCCAGCCGCCTTACAGACCCTCTCAAAGGCCTGGGACATCGACTCTGGGCGCATCCCCCACACGCGTCCGTCTGGACGCCGTGATAGCCCGTCCAAAATCGCCAGCGCCACCTTGGAGAGCGGTACCTCTCTTGGTGCCCCGTTCTTGGTGTCGGGGAGGAGGAGCGACCGTTCCTCGATATTCAGATGTTCCCACCGCATGGCCGCAATCTCCCCGCGTCGCATGGCGGTCTCGATCGCCCAAGTAATGATCGGGCCGATGGCGCCACCGTAAGCCTCGGCGGCCACTAGGAGGCGGGCTTTCTCATCGCCGACCAGACGTCGGTCGCGGCCAGGGGGCAGGCGGGGCTTGTGGACCAGTTCGGCGGGATTGCTTAAGCCCTCCATACCCCATTGCTTACGGGCCACGGTGAACAGATGAGACAGTAGAGCAAGGTAGAGGTGGATGGTATGGGCCGCCGCGCCATCCTTTGCCTTGGTGGCCAGTACAGACGCAATGTCTTTACCGCGAATCGAGGCGAGCGAGCGGGGACCCAATGGCGACGCTTGCCACCAGCGGATCGTATAAATCTCACGGTTGGCAGTCTTCTTGGCCGCAGAAACCTCGATGACGTAGCGGTTGAGGGCCTCGGTCAGGGTCGTGCCTTCCGCTTCGGCGCGACACACAAACACTCCTCGGGCGATCTCAGATTCGATTGTAGCCGCCCAGGCCTCAGCCTCGGCCTTGGTGTCGAAGGTGCGGACCTGGGTTGGATACCCCCGGCGCCGAACATGCGCCTGCCAGACCCGCTTACCCCCTGGCCCCTTACGCGGAATGAACGATGCCATAGCCACCCCTCTTGCGTGCGTTATTCGGGGTGACATTAGCACACCATAGGGGTCGCATTACAGCGTCGTTACAGCAAACTCGGAGAGCGGTAGGGTGGGATACTTCGTAAGTCATTGTTTTTGTTGGTCGGGGCGAGAGGATTTGAACCTCCGACCACCTGAACCCCATTCAGGTGCGCTACCAGGCTGCGCTACGCCCCGTTCCGTGTGGCATCATACCGTAAGCGCCCTTAGTATCAAAGGTGGTGTT
>JAJZZU010000108.1 GCA_021797365.1 Pseudomonadota bacterium
AACGCCCGACCTACTGATTACGAATCAGTTATTTACGGCCTACCGTCCACTTACGCTAAACTATACTTCGTTTTGATTCGCTGTAATTCGCTTTATTTAAAGCCTATAATTCATCCTCCGTTGTTTGCGCTGGTTTTGGCTCGACTGCTTACATAGTGCTTACACGGTGCTTACACGGGTCTTACACGGGGGAACAGGCATGAAGATCACCAAACGGGCCGTCGATAGCGTATCCCTGCCGGCCAAGGGCTACGCCTTGCATTGGGATGATGAATTGAAGGGCTTTGGCCTTCGCGTCACGTCTGCCGGGGTTAAGTCTTTCATCCTGCAAAAGCGTATCCATGGGAAAGATCACCGGATTACCCTGGGGCGGTATGGCGAGATCACCACCGAGCAAGCCCGCAAGGACGCCATGGCGAAGGCAGGGCTTATAGCGGGCGGCGGCGATCCGGTAGCGGATAAGCGGCGGGATCGGGCTTCCCGCGTGACGCTCAAGGCTTGTCTCGATGATTACTTCGCTTCGCGAAAGAATCTCGCCCCCAAGACCGTGCAGGACATGCGAGCGACCCTTGAATGGGGGTGCCCGATATGGCTCACCCTGCCCGCCGCCCGGGTCACGCGCAACATGGTGGAGCGTCGCCACAAGGAACTTGGCGAGAAGGGCCACGGGGCGGCGAATAAATGGGGCCGGTATCTGCGGGCGCTCTTGAACTTCGCGGCCAGCAAGTACACCGACACCGAGGGCCAACCGATCCTAACGGATAATCCGGTTAAGGTGCTTTCGGCTACGCGCGCCTGGTACCGCGTCGAGCGCCGCCAGAGTGTGATACAGCCGCATCAGATCGCGGCCTGGTGGAAGGCCGTGCAGTCGCTTCGCAACGACGCGCACCGCGACTACTTCATAACCCTGCTACTGACCGGCCTACGCAAGGAGGAAGCGCGAGGGCTGGCTTGGGATGACGTGGACTTTACGGCCCGGACGCTCACTGTGCATGGCACCAAGAATCACAGTAGCCATACGCTGCCGATGGGTCCGTATCTGGCGGCCATGCTGAACGCCCGCGAACGCCTGGGGGATGCGGTGTTTACCAGCACGCACGGCCAGATAGGCAACCTGCGCTATAGCCTGGAAGGGATCGCCCGGGCAAGCGGCGTCAAGTTTATGGCCCATGATCTGCGGCGGACCTTCGCCACGGTGGCCGAAAGCCTGGACATACCGGCCTACGCCCTCAAGCGTCTCATGAACCACAAGACCCAAGGGGACGTCACGGGCGGCTATCTCGTGATTACCACTGAACGGCTGCGCGGCCCCATGGAGCGCATCGAGGACTTCGTATTGAAGGCGGCCGGGGTCCGCGAAAGCGCGGACGTGGTGGCGCTTCGCATTGCGACATGATGTTTTGTGACGTTACAGACGTTACAGACGTTACAGCCTTATCCTATGCGGGTTTGCGCTGTAACGTTGTGTAACGTCGCGCCGTTACAGACGTTACACGCCGCGCCGCCGGCCTGAAAGCGCCCCGCAATATAACCCAACTTGCATAAGAGCGGAACCCGCGCGGCAGCGTATGCCCGCGATAAAACCTAGATAAAAACCCCCGCCTGATTGGTCGCTACAAGCAAATATTTTTTCGCCGTTTCCATATACGCCCGCGCATCGTCATATATGGTGGTATATCTCCGTATATAAAATCCCCGTTTTAATGAGCGTGGATGGGCGCGAACTGACCCTAGACAGCGCGCATTTTCATGGAAGAATAACAGCAAAAAACAGCGAGGACGCGTGCAGTGAACGATACTATAACGAATGTTTTAGATATTCAGACGGACCGACTCTACGATCAGGCGGCGCTTGCCGAAATGTTGGGCAAGCCGACTTCGTGGTTTGAACGCGCGCGCTGGGCTGGCGTCGGGCCGCGATTTATTAAAATCGGGCGGTCCGTGCGTTATCGCGGGCAAGACATCATTGATTGGCTCGAAGCGCAAGTCAGGCAATCGACATCTGACAACGGCGGGGGCGGCCATGCGCAAAAATAAAAAGGCCGCCCGGCTAGGCGGCCCAGAAAACTCAAACACAACGAATATTACCACCGTTTTACGGCGCTTTCAACGCGGCACTGATTATCTTACCGAAATCGCCGGATCGATCGCCCTAGGCTCTTGGGCTGGCGTCGCCGCCGTTGCGCTTTGGCGGATGACGCCATGATCGGCGTCGAGGATTTTCTTGGCCGCCTTGTCGGGGCGCGAGCGCGCGGTCAAGGCCGATGGGTCGCACGTTGTCCGGCACATGACGATCGGAATCCCTCGCTAAACATCGCCGAAGCCGCGTCCGGCACGGTCCTTATAAAATGTTTCGCCGGATGCGCGACCGCCGATGTTTTAGCGGCGGTTGGCTTGTCGTTCCGCGACATTTCGCCAGACCGGCCGTGGCCCAAGCGCCGTCGGTCTGCCGGTCCGACCCCCATGCCGGTGCCCGAAGAGGTCCGCGAGGATCGCACCGGCGTGAGCCTGTGGGACAACGCGCATCCCGTAGCGGCAGCCCATCGTGAAGCGCACGACCGTCGAGAAGCGGCGTGGCGGGCGCGAGAAGCCGCGTATGGCGCGACCTTCGATCGGCTCATGGACGAATATCGCCGGGCGTCGGCGTTTTGGACGGATTCAGCCCGCGAGCTGCCGGCTATCGAGCATCGCGCGCGGGCGATCGCCGGAATTGCGGCAATTCTCGCCGTCGAGCGGCATGCGCGCGGACGTCTTGGGACGCGTGCCCTTATTCGGAAGCTGCTTGCGTGGGAAGTCGGCGAAATCGTGTCGGCCAGTGAGGCCGATTCATTTTTGCCGCGTCTCGCGGCCCGCGATCGCCGGATTCTCTCGGAAGCGCGGGCGATCCTCGCCGATGGTGCGGACGAACAGACGGAGGCTGCCTAATGGATGCGTCTGCAATTCAGGAAATCGAACCCGAACGGCCCGTCGCGGCCATTGACGCGCTGACCGCCGCCATTGATGCCGCGCGGCCATTTCGGGTTTTCGACGGATGGACGGTTTCTAGCGGCAAACGTCTCGCGCCTGGCGTCTTCTACTATGGCACCGATAAGGACGGTGCGGCGCTACCACCATTGCGGATATGCGGCCCGGTCCATATTGACGCCGTAACGTGCGACTCGCAAGACCGGAACTTTGGCCGACTTTTGCGGCTGCAAAACACGCGGGGGCGCTGGCGCGTATGGGCCATGCCAATGGAACTTTTGCGCGGCTCCGGCGAGGAGCTGCGCGGCGAGCTGCTCCATATGGGCGTCGAGCTTACGCCGGGCACACAAGCGCGGAACCTTCTAATGGCTTATTTGCAAAGCGCACCGCCACCGCGTGACGTGCGGTGCGCCGTACAGATCGGGTGGGACGGTGACACCTTCGTTTTACCCGATGCCGTGATCGGTGACGATGCCGACGGCGTAATTTTTCAGTCAATGGGTGCGGTGGCAGACGAATACACGCGCGCGGGGACACTGGACGCCTGGCGCACAGACATAGCGGCCAAAGCGATTGGCAATCCCTTGCTGGCTCTCGCGTTGTCTGCGGCCTTCGCCGGTCCGCTCTTGCGGCTCTGCAATGCCGAAGGCGGCGGCCTTCACTTTGTCGGCGATTCGTCTACCGGCAAAACGACGTTGATTGAGGCGGCATGCAGCGTATGGGGCGGCCCGTCTTATAAGCGGTCCTGGCGTAGCACAGCAAACGGCATGGAGGGCGCGGCGGTTTTGTTCAACGATAACCTTCTAGCCCTGGACGAAATATCGGAGTGCGACCCGCGCGACGTAGGGGCGATCGTCTACGCCCTTGGCAACGGCAAAGGCAAACAGCGGGCCAGCCGCACAGGCGCGGCACGCTCCGTGGCAAGCTGGCGGTGCTTTGTCCTATCGAGCGGGGAACGGACCACTGCTACCAGCATGGCGGAAGGCGGCTACCGTGCCAAGGCCGGGCAGTCGGTGCGGCTATCGGATATAGCGGCAGCCGGCACCTATGGGGCGTGGGGTCACCTGCATGGACTACCAAGCGGCGCGGCTTTCTCGGACGCGATCAAGCGGGCAGCGGTAAAACACCATGGTCACGCGGGCCGGGCCTACCTGGAGCGCCTTACCCGCGATACGCAAGACTTCGGGGCCTACCTGGAAGCGATCAAACGGGCTCCGGCATTTGCGGCGGCTGACGGGCAGCATAAGCGCGTAGCGGCCCGCTTTGCCTTAATCGCCATGGCCGGGGAACTGGCAGCCGAATACGGGATTACCGGCTGGCCCGAAGGCCTGGCCCTGGGCGCGGCCACGGACGGCTTTGAGGCATGGCTTGCCACACGCGGGCAAGGGAATGATGAAAAGCGGCAGATCGTGGAGCGGGTATCGGACTTTATTGAACGTCACGGTGACGGGCGATTCTCAAACGAATCTGCGGAAACTCCGATCCGCGACCGGGCCGGATGGTGGCGCGATACCGAACAAGGCCGGATTTACCTGTTCACGTCGGAGGCCCTGCGCGAAGCATTGAAAGGCTTTGACTTCAATAGGGGGCTAGACGCCTTACAGGAAGCGGGCGTTTTACCAAAACCGGGGGTGAACGGCGAACGGGCCAGAACGTACCGCATCGGCGGGCGCGTCAATCGGCTTTACCCGGTCACACTTGAAGGGGGGAACGAATGAGCCTAGCCAGTCTGGTAGCCCGCCTTGCAGCGGGCGAAACCCCTGCGGAGATCATGGCGGCGAAAACTGTAACGTCTGTAACGTCGCGTAACGTGACTGACGTTACGCCGAAACCCGCGCCAGCATTGGATGTAACGTCTGTAACGTCTGTAACGCCCGAAAATCATAGAGCCGTCGCGGATGCCGATACCGTCGCGGAGATCATGGCGAGCGTGGATGAACGCGGGCGATCGGGAGGGTTAGATACGTCAGATACGTCACGATACGTCGCCCCCGTATCAGCGAAACCCGCGCCAGTATTGACTTGCACGGCAGATACGTGTGATACGTCACAAAATACCAAAGCCGTAGCGGATGCCGATACGCCACTTACCAGAACGGATGCCGATACCGTCACTGTAACGCCACTTACCAGGGCACTTACCAGAACACTTACCAGAACGGAGGCCTTGGACCTTCGCGCATGGCTCCGGCTTATCGGCGAGACGAACCCTGCCACTATTACCGATGTTTTAGCAGTATGCGAACGCTTCCCAGATACCAGGGCGTATTGCCTTAATGCAGCCCGTACCACGGAGGTCCGGCAGATGATCGCGGCAAGGGCGGCCATGGACCGGGAACAGGACCGGGAACAGGACCGGGAACAGGACGCGAAGATAAAACGTACCGAAGCGGAGCGAGTCGCCAAGCTGGCGGAGGATTTTTATAACCACCTGTTTGGACCCGGACAGGCTACCGGATGTTGCTATGGGCGGACGAACCGTTACTGTAACGAAGGTAAGCGGCTACGGGATACCTATTATGAGGCCGCGCGACATACGGGAAGGCTTGCATGAACGCGACCATGAACGCGACCATGAACGCGACATAAGCGCCCTAAACAATCTTAAAACTTGCCTTTTAGTATCGCAATGGCGGCCCTTTGTATGGCCGCTTCTTTTTTGGCCGTCAATTCGCGGTGAGTCCGGTAATGCTTCCACTTCGGCTTAGGGCCGGGGGGGCCGAGCTTGTCGGCGCGACGGATCGCACGGGGGACGGGCCGTTCGATGGTGCTACGGTGTATGAGCTTATGGCATACGCGGCAAGCCCATATATTATCGCGGTTATATAAATGGTGGCGTCGGAGGCTACATTGAGGACATACGAAGTAGGGCCGTATCCCTCCCAAGTGTTCCGCCACCCATGCCAAGCGGACCGGCTGGCCGTCGAGGGTAATAGTGCCGTGGCCGGTCGGGATGCTGTATTCGCGGCGAATCTGATAGATGCTTACCTTTGGGTATTCGTCTGTCTTTTCCATGACAGCGATTATACCCGCGACCCGGGGTAGGTGGGGATGGGTGGGTAAGGGGCAGACCGGAACGAGGGGACCGAAAAAAATGATAAAATCCTTGCGGGGGATTAGACCCCTCTCCTAGCGGTTTCGGAAGTCTGACCCCCACCCTTCGGGGGGTATGTATAGTCAATTTAATTCCTGATGGCATCGAGCGCTTTTTGAGCTTTGAAATACCCATGGTCAGCGGACTTCCTTAACCAATAAATGGCTTTCTGGTGATTCTTAGGGACGCCCTGGCCCTTAATGTAGATCATTCCCAGATCATACTCGCCGGTCACAGATCCCTCCGTTGCCGCCTTTAGGGTCCATTTGTATGCTTTGACGTAATTCCTTGGAACACCATCACCCATAGCATATGCATACGCAAGGGAGAGTTCAGCATGAGAATATCCCCGTGTCGCTGCCTTCCTAAACCAATAAACGGCTTTCTTGTAGTTCTTGGGAACACCTTGGCCGATAGCATAGGCGTATCCTTTGTTATCCCAGTTGAGGACATTTTCACTGAGGACCCGAGAATCTGGCTTTTTAAACCATTGGAGGGCTTTTTTGTGGTCTTGTGGAACCCCCTGGCCAGAGGCATACGCCTCCCCGATTAGGCTATCCGCTGGCGCGTATCCTTGCGCCGCAGACTTCCTAAGCCAGGCGATACCCTTCTGGTAGTTTTTTGGTACACCCTCGTAACCAAGGAAGTACATCTCGCCGAGCGCGGCTTCTGCTGGCGCGTATCCTTGCGCCGCAGACTTCTTAAGCCAGTAGGCCGCCTTCTGGTAGTTTTGTGGGAGGCCGTCACTTCCAAAGGTATATGCATTACCTTTTTTGTATTCCGCTGCCGGCGTGAACGATGAGGCATAACAGGCAGACGACAACGCCACAGCCGCCACCATGGCCATAACAGCGATTCCCGCATGCTGAGACATAACCCCTCCCTTTTATTTTCTAGTTATTTAGTTTATTGCGACTCGTGCGCCCGTTCCCACTTGCTGGCCAAGGATTGAGCATGGGCGATTTGGGATGGAGACATTCGAGAGGCAACAAGACGCAGCAAGTGTGAAATACGGGTACTTCCTTTCTCTCCTGGCTGTATCGCCGCCTTTGCCAGCGCAAACCATTTATAGGCCCGCACATAGTCTTCAGGAACACCATCGCCGAGGTAATAAAGCATGCCTAACTTGGCCTCCGCATAGCCAAGACCGACAAACCTTTTCTCCGCCGCTTTGCGAAACCAATACACAGCTTCCTTGTAATTCTTGGGAACCCCGCGTCCCATAGCGTAAGCACTACCCAGGTCTATTTCGGCCCTTGCGTAACCTTGATCGGCGGCTTTTTTGAACAAGTAAAAAGCCGTTGCGTAATTCTTGGGGACACCGATACCATTGCTGTAGCAATAACCTTGGGTGGTTTCCGCTGCCGGTGTCATCGACTTATGACACCCCGCCAGCGCCACAGCCGCCGCCACGACAGCGATTCCGATATACCGAGCCATAACCCCCCTTTTTTTATTGTCCTGTTTGTCTTGAATAGCCCGGCAGCGGCAGGGAGTCAATAATAGGGCCGAAATCGCTCCAAGTGCTTACATAGTGCTTACACGGGTTAAACAGGGTATCGCGGGATAGTCTGTAAGTCTTTGTTTTATATGGTGGGCCGTGCTGGGATCGAACCAGCGACCACCTGATTAAAAGTCAGATGCTCTACCGACTGAGCTAACGGCCCCAAAAGCCGGTCATTATTGTGATTG
>JAJZZU010000109.1 GCA_021797365.1 Pseudomonadota bacterium
GGCGAACGCCGCCTGATGGATGCCGGCGTTGTAGTAGCGGGTGGCGAAGGCGCGTTCGTGGCAGGCCTGTTCGCGAAAGCCCGCGAGCGTCGCATCCTTGCGCGCCATGGTCGCGCTCCACCAGCCCGACGGGTAGGTGCATTGCGGGAAGTGGACGGTGGCGACGTCCAGAAAATTCGCGCCGCGCAAGGCCTCGTGCATGGCCTTGATCAGAGACGCATGAAAGAGTGGCGATTCGCTTTGGCCCACGATGATGCCGTCGGCCCTGAGCGCCCGATGGCAGTCGGCGTAGAAGGCCTGCCCGAAAAGCCCGGCGGCCGGGCCGATCGGATCCGTCGAATCGACGATAATGATGTCGTAGGATCCCGGCTCGGCGTCCGCGACCCAGCGAATACCGTCTTGAAAATGAAGATGCGCCCTCGGGTCGTCGTTGGCCGCGCATAGTTCCGGGAAGAACCGTTCCGCAACGCGTGTCACGCGCTCGTCTAGCTCCACCTGATCGACGTGTTCCACCTCGTCGTGCTTTAGAACCTCGCGCAAGGTTCCGCAGTCGCCGCCGCCTATGATGAGCACCCGGCGCGGTGCCTGATGGGTGAAAAGCGCGGGGTGCGACATCATCTCGTGATACACGAAGTTGTCGCGATCGGTCACCATGACCAGACCATCCAGGGTCATGAGTGTCCCGAAGGTCTCGGTCTCGTAGATCTCTATATGCTGATAGGGCGATCGCTCATCGTGCACCTTGTCCTTCACGCGCAGCGAGATCGCCGATCCCTGGTCTGCCCATTCCTCCGTGTACCAACCGGCCTTGTCCATCAGAGGTCCCACAACACCACGGCGGCAAACGCCGCGCCGATCTTCTCGACGCGATGATCGATGGCCATCGATTTCAGGGTCTTTACCTCCCAGCCGCGCTTGCGCATACCCTCTTCGGCCATGCGCCGCACTACCGACTCCGCATCCTCGCGGTGACCATGGGCATGGTATTCCATGATAAGCCCAGGCTTTGCGGGATCGGTCGGCCAGGCCGCCGCCACCGCTGCGCAGATCATGGAACCTGGGATATCGGATTCCATGGCGGCGTAGGCCACGGGCACGAGCGCGCCGGGCGGGAGCACGAGCTCCGTGATCGGCACCTCGCGGGTCCCGGGAGGGACGATGGACGACATCTTGACGAGATTCGTGTTGCCGATGCCGGCGGCCAGCAAGGCGCCGTCGAAGGCATTCAAGGGCGTATAGCCCTCACTCGAGCCCGTCACGAACGTGTGGGACGTAGGTGTCTTGATAATCATGGCAAACCCTATCTTCGGGGCGGATCAGCCGATCGCGAGCTTCATGGCCGGTTGTTTGTCCTCGGCCACCGACATCATGTCGATCTGCCCGCGGTGGACCTCCATGGTCGACACATGGCCGGCGACCAGGGCCTCGCGCAGGTGATTGAAGCCGGTCTCCGCGGAAACGGAGTCGCCGCAGGTGAACAGATCGACTGCCGCATAACCGTATTCGGGCCATGTGTGGATGGCCAGATGGCTTTCGGCGATGATGACCGCGCCTGAGACCCCGTGCGGGGAAAAGTGATGGAACGTCTCCGTGACGATAGTGGCGCCGGATTTCACGGCGGCCTCCAGCATGTGGTTCCGAATGTATGCGACGTCGTTCAGAAGCGCTTTGTCGCATCCATAAAACTCGGCCACAATCTGATGTCCAAGTGAGCGCATGGGCAAGCCCTCCAATTCTGTTACCGAGGAACCCCCAGACCTTCGTCTAAGGCAGTCCCGTTGAAGTAGCTCCCGTGCACACCCGGTCAGCGTTAGGCCTGAGAGCGATGGGATCGCTAACAGAGAATGGCGGCCGCCTTCGGTGCCGTGGAATCGGGCGAATCATAGGCATCTTTTTCCGCTAATGCAATTTGATTTTGCATCCGAGGGCAAAATTGCCAGTCCGCCTCCGTCATTCGGCCGGATTCGGGTCGCCGGGTGCGGGGTGTGCGCGGGCAAGGCCGCAGCCCGCGCCGCGGTCGTGGAGGGCAGGGTGTGGTCAGGCGGCGGGCAAAGGATCGCCGCTTTTGGCGAGTGCGATCTCGCGGGTGAGATGTTTCAGGGCGGGCGTGACCAGCGCGACGAAGTACGCCTCGCGCACGCGCCGCTGGGCGGGATGGTGCGCAAGGTAACCGTTTGCACCGCAATGCAGCAGGGCGCTGTGCGCGGCGTCCAGGGCCAGGCGTGCCCCACGCGCGCGGATCGCGAGGATTTCGTCGAAGCGCCCGGGCGCACCCCCGTCGAGCCCGTCGGCGGCCGCCAGGGTCTCGGCGCGCAAGGCGCGCAGCCGTTCGCGCAGGTCCTCCGGCTGGTGCTCGATAAAGGCATTGGCGGGTTGCGCCGCCGAGTGCGTCTCGTCGATGAGGGTGAGTGCCCCCTGGACCAGACCGAGCGCCATGCCCATCTGCGCCAATATGAGCCCCGCGCGCATGCGCGCGAAGTAATCGTCGAACCCCTCGTCTGGGGCGATCACCTCGCTGTCTGCGAGGAACACGTCGTCGAACCGGCAACTCATGGTCGATGTCCCTTCGAGCGCGCAGAACGGCCCGGCGCGGCGCAGCGTGAGGCCCGGCGCGCCGACGCGCGCAAGCGCCATCAAGGTCCCGCCAGAGGTTGCCGCGGCCACCGCGAACACCGCTCCGGTGGCCAGGTTCGACACCCACGGGAGGGTGCCGTGGATGCGGTAACCGCCGGGCACGGCGACGGCGCGTAACCGCAGGGGCTCGAGTTGCGATCGGGCCTTCAGGAGATTGGACAAACCGGTGCCGGCCGCCTGCTGCCCCGAGCAGAGCGCGGGCAGCAGGCGGCGTTTGAGCGGCGTGTTGCCGCTTTTTTGCAGATACCAGGCGCACGATGTCTGGCACCACACAAGAAAGCCCGTCGAGACGCAGTGCTCGGAGCACGCCTCCATGCCCGTGATCACCCCCTTCAGGCCCCCGGGGCGCCCTCCGTAGTCGTGATCGACGGCGTGTCCGAAGCCGTAGACCCGTCCGTAATCGCGCAGGAAGGTCTGCGGGTGGTAGCCCTCCTTATCGATCCTCGGTGCCAGACCGGGAAGCTGGTCTGCCACCAAGCGCCGCAGGCGCGCAAGATCTCCTTCGTCCCCCATGGCCATTGGGGCGTCGGTCCGTCTGGCATCCTCGTGCACATCGGTCATCGGACCCCCTTAGTCAGCGAGCGTGACGGCTACGGGCACCGGGTTACGCAGGGTATTGGCGACCGGTGACCACGCGTCGGCGTGGGCCACCAGGTCCTCTAGCGCCGCGCGCGAGGTGTCGGCCTCTAGCACGAAGGTGGCGCGTATCGCGGTGAAGCCGAGCGGCTTGGGCGAAAGATCACCGACCCCCCAGACGGAGGTCACGTTGATGTCCCCCTCGAGCCGCACCTCGAGCCGGCGCAGGGTTATGCCACGGGCGACGGCATTGGCCTGTATCCCCACAGACAGACATGATCCCAGGGCCGCGAGCACCGCCTCCGACGGGTTGGGGGCGGTGTCGTCGCCGAGCAGGTGAGGGGGCTCGTCGATCACGTGTGGCGGGAGCGTGCGGATGTAGGTGAGGTTGCGAAACTTTCCCTCGCACACGGTGCGCGCCTTGAGAGTCACGACCGCCTCGGGGTTGGCCTTGCCGCGCGCCGCCAGGGCGGCCAGGGCCTCGCTATCCACCGGGGGCAGCGCGGCAGCACATGCGGCTTTTAGGGTTTCGGGCATAAACGGCTCCTTTCTATGGGGATGCGAACATTCGCACTGTGCGATGGGGCAATTCCCGTGCCAGCACGCAAACCCGCGCGCCGTGTCGTCTGCGAAGGATGGCGGGCGCGATGTGTCGCGCAAATTGTCAACAATCTGGCGGCACGTATTCGAGGCGTAGACGTTTCAACCGGTACGTGAACTGTCGAAGAGTCAAGCCCAGCAGACGCGCGGCCTGAGATTTGTTGCCGCGAGCGGCCTGCAGCGCATCACGGATGTGTGCGGCGTCGTATTCGGCGACGTGTCCATAGGCGCGTACGAGGCCCGCCGGTGCGGCGTCCGGCACGGCCGGCGTCATCTCCCCGGCCAGGGCCTGCTCGACCTCGCCGATCTCTATGAGATCGGTGTCGGCCAACAACACCAGACGTTCGACGACATTGCGCAGCTGGCGGATGTTGCCTGGCCAGTCGTAGCCCGCCAGTCTCCGCAACGCCGCCTGTGTGATGCGCATGGCGCGCCCGTGCGCGCGCGACAATTCGCGCATATGGAAGTCGACGAGCAGCGGGATATCGTCCGGGCGCTCGCGCAGCGCCGGCAGTCGGATGGGGACCACGTTCAGGCGATAGAAGAGATCCAGGCGGAACCGTCCGGCGCGCACCGACTCTTGCAGATCCTCGTTGGTAGCCGCCACTATGCGCGTGTTTACGGCAATGGCGCGCCGGCCGCCAAGCCTCTCGACGACGCGCTCCTGCAGGACGCGCAGCAGCTTCACCTGCAAGGGCAGCGGGATGTCGGCGACCTCGTCTAAGAACAGCGTGCCGCCGTGGGCCTGCTCGAAACGCCCGATGGAGGTGGCGTGGGCGCCCGTGAACGCCCCGCGTTCATGACCGAACAGCTCCGACTCGAATAGGTTTTCCGGTATCGCCCCGCAGTTTACGCGCACGAACGGTCCTTCGCGACGGCCGCTCATGTGATGCAGGGCACGGGCGAAGAGTTCTTTTCCGGTCCCGGATTCGCCCAGCATGAGCACCGAGGCGTCCGAGCGCGCCACGCGGTCGGTGCGGGCGAGCGCCGCGCGCAGCGGCTGTGAGGCCCCGATGATGCCGTGAATCGAAGGCGCCGTCGCGGGCGCGCCCGGGATCGCCGGTGCCTCGCTGATCCCGGCATCGCCACGCATCGCGCGCGCTGGGACCATCTCGCTTGTGTGGATGATCTGGCCGATGAAGGCCGCGGCGGTGTTCAGGATCTGCAGGTCGGCGGCCAGTGGTCGGCACCGCTCGCGCAGCCTATGCACCCCCAGCACGCCCACGATCCGGCCGCCCATGGAGATGGGCAGCGCGATAAAGGATACGGTGCCGGTCGGCAGACGGGCGCGCGGTACCGCACGCTGCAGGTAGTCGGGGTCGTCATTGATGTCCTGCACTATGATCGTGCGCCCACTCCCCAGCACCTTGCCGGTGACGCCCTCGCCGGAGGCGTAGATGCCGCGTGCGATTTCGTCGCGGCGCAGTCCGTAGGCATGTCGTATCACGCCGCGCCCATCGTCGTCGCGCAGGACGATGCGTCCGCGGTTCAGGCCCACGAGTTCCGACAGCAGATGGAGAATCTCGTAGAGGGCGATCCGCGCCTCCAGGCCCCGCCCGAGCAGGCCCGCCGCTTGGCGCACAAACAGCGCCTCCTGTTCGCGCAGGTCCTCACATCCCTTGTCGCTCGCCCGTCTATCCATGACCCGTTCTCCATCTTCTGGTATCCCTGGCGGCCATGCATAAAGCGTGCGCGATTTGGCAAAGAGTCGACAAAGTGTCGAACATTGGCCCGCCACATCCCATGCGTCCGGCGGTCTCGCTCACGCGTGGCCCGACGCCGCCCTGGCATGAGACTTGCTCTTTTCCGTCCTGTCCGACTCGAGGCGAGCGCCCCATGACATGTGACACAGGCCGACCGTATCCCGATCCTGATCCGCAAAGACCGCAGGGTCACGACGCGTGTCATAAGTCTCATATTGGTGCGCATGCGCCGCATGCGGGCGCCGATCCCGTGGCTGAGTCCGTGCTGCGGGCGCTTTATCCGCACAGCGGTATGCGTCGCGCGCTCTTGAAGAGTCTGGGGGCGCAGGGCCTACTCGCGGTGGTCGCAAGCCTCTTTCCCTACCGTGCCGCCGAGGCCATGCTTTGGGATCGGACCGCGCCCGAGCACAAGCATGTCCGCATCGCCTATCTCCCCATCATGTGCGCCACGCCGCTTATCATGGCCCATGCGCATGGCGGCTTTGCGCGCGAGGGTCTTGCCGTCACCCTCGAAAAGACTACCAGCTGGGCCATCGTCCGCGACCGCCTGGCTGCCGGTCGCCTGCAGGTCGCGCATCTGCTCGCGCCGATGCCGCTCACCATGTCCATGGGGGTGGGATCGCCGCGGGTGGGCGTGGATTGCGCGGCCCTGCAAAACATAAACGGCCAGGCCATAACTCTGCATCTGCGCCATAGGAACCGCCGCGATCCGCGGACGTGGAAGGGCATGCGCTTCGCGATCCCATTCGATTATTCCATACACAATCTCTTATTGCGGTATTACATAGCACACTATGGCCTCGATCCATCCCGCGATGTGACCTTACGCGTCATGCCGCCGCCCGATATGGTCGCCAATCTGCGCGCCGGCAATATCGATGGTTTTCTCGGTCCCGAGCCCTTCAATCAGCGCGCCGTGTATGATGGCTTCGGTTATATTCACACGCTTTCCCTGGACATCTGGGATGGTCACCCCTGTTGTTCCCTGTCGGTGCGAAGCGATCTGGTGCGCGAGGCGCCGGGGACCTTCGCGGCCGTGACACGCGCCTTGATAGCGGCCGCCGAGTTTGCCCATCCGGCCGCCAACCGCCCGGGGATGGTCGCGACACTCGCCTCGTCGCGATACTTGAATCAACCCGCCACGGTCGTAAACCAGGTCTTGACCGGGCGTTTCGCCGACGGCCTGGGCCATGTGCGCGATGTCCCCGACCGCATCGACTTCGCCCCCTATCCCTATCCGGCCATGGCGGTGTGGATCTTGAGCCAGTTGAAGCGCTGGGGTTATGTCCATCGTCACTTGCGCTACCAGGACATCGCGCGACAGGTGTACCTGGCCGCAGATGCCGCGCGTATGCTGCGCGCGCAAGGTTATGCGCAGCCCGCCTCCCAGGCCCCCGATTTCCGGATCATGGGTCGCACCTTCGATCCCGCGAGGCCGCGCGCCTACCTCGCCTCACTGGCCGATGGGAGGCGCTGATGGGGCCGCGCACGACGTGGCGTCCTGCGGCCGTGAGTCTCGCCCTCGCGACGATCCTGCTGTTTTTCTGGTATGTCGCGACTCTGCCGGCCCCCATCCATGCGCGGCCCGGCGCGTATGCCTCGCTTATGGCCCCGCGCGCCGAGGCCTCGGCCTTTCCGGGGCCCGGGCGCGTCTGGCGCGCGGCGCGCCATGTCTTTACGCACCCATTTCGGGATCGTGGCCCGAACCGCTCCGGCATCCTGCTCCAACTCGGGCTGTCGCTTGTCCGTGTGCTCTTGGGTTTTGTGTGCGCCGCCGCGGTGGCCTTGCCCTTGGGCTTTGTCATTGGCATGTCGCCCTTGTGGCGAGGCGCCCTGGCGCCCTTTATTCAGGTGCTGCGCCCCATCTCTCCGCTGGCGTGGATGCCGCTTGCGCTCTATACGGTCAAGGGTGCCGATGCCTCCGCGGTGTTCGTGATATTCATCTGTGCCCTGTGGCCGATGTTGCTGGCGACGAGCCACGCCGTATCGGCGGTGCCGTCCACCTGGATCGAGGTCGCGCGCAGTCTGGAGACGGGCCGCCTGCGTCTGGCCTTGTCGGTACTGCTTCCGGCGTGCGCGCCGGCCATCGTCAACGGCATGCGCGTCTCCATGGGTATCGCCTGGCTTGTCATCGTCGCCGCCGAGATGCTCGTCGGCGGACGCGGGATCGGCGCTTTCGTGTGGAATTCCTGGAACGATCTTTCCCTAAGCCGCGTGCTCGTCGCG
>JAJZZU010000110.1 GCA_021797365.1 Pseudomonadota bacterium
CTGAGGATTAGCCATGCGTCCGAGCCGCTACGTTCGGCATGACGGCGATTTTGGTTGTCTGGTCGGGGCCTGTCGGGAGGTGATCGGCGGCCAATGGAAGGGGTGATCCTGTTCCATTTCTTGGGCGGCACCAAGCGTTTCGGGGAACTCTCGCGCCTTATGCCGGCGGTGACGCAACCGATGTTGACACGCCCATTGCGAGAGCTTGAAGGCGATGGCATTGTGGAGCAGCAGGCCTTGGCGCATGCTTCTGCCCAGCTCGTGCCTGGGCATTTCGATAAGGTGCGTGCCCGGCGCGAAAAGAATGTGGAAAGACCCTGGCTCTGGTGGATGGCGATCAGTATGAGGGGCCGTTCTATGTGAGGAAGCCTTTCGGGCAGGAACCGGATTGGGCGGTGACCAGCATCAATCTCGATCTGGATCAGCTGCTGGCAAGGGCGGTGGCCGGGAAGGGATCGTTATGAGGCGCCGGGGGCGCCCCACAAGGAAACGCCTCCGCAAGGGAGGCGTCGGGCCGGTGATGCGATCACCGGTGGGGTTAACGAGCGAAATTATGGTAAGGACGCTTACCCGTGTCAAGGGACGGACTGACCTCTGCGGGGTCGGAGGCCCGGCATGAGCCGTGTCACGGTCTACATTGATGGCTTTAACTTGTACTTTAACTTGTACTTTGGGCTGCGCAGCAGAGGCTTGCGCAAATACTACTGGCTGGATCTGGTGGCGCTGGCACGCGCCTTGTTGAAACCGGGGCAAACGCTGCAAGGCGTGCACTACTTCACCTCGCGCATCCGCGCCAACGGCCGCAACCTGGCCGATAGGCAGCGCCAGACCACCTATCTTGAAGCGCTCGGCACGTTGCCCGGCCTGCAGACGCACTTCGGCCACTACCTGGAAAAGCCCCGGCAATGCCGGCAGTGTGGCGCGCAGTGGATGGACTATGAGGAAAAGATGGCGGATGTGAACATCGCCGTCCAGCTATCGACTGATGCCTTCGATGATCGATTCGATACCGCGCTGCTCATCTCGGGCGACAGCGATCTGACCACGCCCCTGCGCACAGTGCGCGCGAAGTTCCCGGCCAAGCGGCTCATCGCAGTCTTCCCTCCCGGCCGTCAATCCTTCGAACTCAAAAAACGGCCCACGCCACCTTTACTATAGGAGAGGCCAATTTGCGTCAGTCGCAGTTACCGCCGACAGTGTCCCGCGCCGATGGCTTTGTTCTCCATCGCCCCCCACACTGGCGATAGGGATCGCACCATGACGCCCATTAAACCCCCAGGGCTAAGCCGTCCCGTTTGTAAGAACGCACAGGATTGTGGGGTATGTACACATATACTGAGGAATAGCCATGCGCCCGAGCCGTTATGTTCGGTATGACTGCGATTTTGGTTGCCCCGTCGAGGCCTGTCTGGAGGTGATCGGCGGCAAGTGGAAGGGGGTGATCCTGTTCCATTTGCTGGGCGGCACCAAGCGTTTCGGGGAACTCTCGCGCCTTATGCCGGCGGTGACGCAACGGATGCTGACACGCGCATTGCGAGAGCTCGAGGCCGATGGCATCGTGGCGCGTGTTGTCTATCCGGAGGTACCGCCCAAGGTAGAGTATTCGCTCAGCCCTTTTGGAAAGACGCTCGCGCCGGCGCTCGAGGTATTGCGGGGTTGGGGCAGCAAGTATCTCGAGGAGATCGTACGCATCCGCCGTGATCGCGGCGCGCGCCCGGATGCCTGAAGGCCCCGAGCGGGAGAGTAGGCGCCGAAAGGGATGTCACGGCGTCGGCGCGGGCGGCCTTTGCGTCCTTTGGGACCATGGGCTGTAGCGTCGGTTTGCGGGCACGGTCGCTCCACCACTATGGCGCCCCGATTATCGCGTGCCACCCTCATGAAGCCCGCCCCAGGCAACGCCCACAGCGATTCAGTCGACGCCGGCATTCGCGAGCTTTGTCATCGCAGGCCCGATGGTTAAGTGATGCACAAATTCGCGGCGTGACCGACCTCGCGCCACTCAACCGGGAGACCGGCGCGCTCGTCGCTAGCATCAGCTCGCAAAGGCGGTCAATATCCGCCGCTTGCGTTTCAGCGTCTGTAGCGCATAGCGCGCTGCGCCCAGGTGTTCGAGACATGCCGCGATGTAACGGACCGGCAGCCCTTCGACTCCATCGTCTTCGATTGTGTCTGTCGTCTTCATGGGATTCCTCCAGGGCCGGCGCGATGACCGGCCTGAAGAAATCATACGGTTATGCCGACTCACCTATCATAAAATGGCATGGAGAGAGTCCTTGCGGGGAGCAACGCGGCATAATCCGGGAGTCGGCATTATCAATTTGTGCAGCGCGCATCTGCCAAGTATGCGGCCGATGTCGGTGTGAGGACCCATGCCGACTTGGCGTTTACTGCGGGCGATCTGTGGTTCCTCCCGGTGGAGGGTAAGCATGACAACGTCAAACGTCTGGCCGAATTCTCCTTTGTGCGCGTGATTCGTTCCATGCCGAAGCGGCGTGAGGTGGCCCGTGCGACGCTCGGCCGGTGTAACGGTGGCGTGCAGCCTACCGACGGAACAACCATTATCGTCCGAACCCAAGGTGGCAATTCTTGATGGCGGCCGGCCCAAGCGGCACAGCATCGCGCCCTGGTTGCATTCTTATCGCGTACTGGACGAAAAGGCGGCGGACGATCCGGACGGCTTGGGGCATGGCCTCGGCGTGACTTCGGCATTCCTGTTCGGCCCGATTGCGCCGAACAGCGTCGCTGCGCGCCCTTACTCTTACGTCGATCATCTGCGTGTTCTGGATCGCAAGACGGAATCGGAAGACCCGCTGGAGCTGTATCGCACGCTGGGGCTTGTCGAAGAAGTGCTGCTTTCGCGGCAGTATCAGCCGGCGATATTAATCGAGATCGTACGATTTGCACGCCAGGGGGCCGATTCGCCGAGTAGCGCTTAGCAGGGCGAGGCTCACCGGGGCCGTTGCCAGTAAGGTCTTCATCGATTCGCGTCCGCGCGCTCATCCGCGCGAGCAAAGATTCGCTCAGCAAGCGCAACGGCCACGTTCGCGCTCTCTCCCGTAATATCGCGGTCGATAGGGCAATCGGCTTCGATGCGACTACTGTGAAGCTGCCTGAGCATATAACCCAAAGATTGGAGGTTACGGTCGAAGCTACCCGTCAGTTGAGAGCTTAACCGTCTGTGGACACCACCGTCCGTGGGCCCATCCAGCCCCTCCGCAAGAGGGAGGCACCGATGAAAACTTGCGTAATAGGATCGACTTACGACATCGCGATAGGCGGCTTCTGTGGAAAAAGAAAGCAGCTGTCGGGCATGCGCGAGCAAGTCCGATGCCTTAATAGCCATTCCGTCCTGAACTGGTGTAGCGAACAACGATATGCTCACGTACGGCCGCATTCGGCATAGCCACGATCTTTTTGGCAATCGCCTCGTTCAAGTCAACGACGCGGTCTGTGGAAACGTCGGAAACACCGAGCAGTTGCTCAAGCCACTGATCGTCGGATTCGGGATCCTGAATAAGGCGAACCTCCCCTGGTTTCACGAGATGACCGTGTTGCGTGAGAACCAAGGCCGCCTCTTGTGCCATCATCCCTTGATCATCGTCGGAGATCCCTGCGGCCTTGAGGAATTGCGCAGCGTCGCGGATAAATCTCGCATCCGTATGAGACTCGCTCGGGCTGAGCCGCTCCCACTCCGGCAGCAACTCCACCGCTTCGCGATAGCGTCCCAAATCCTTAAGAGCGCTGATCAGGGTATTCAGGATACCGGGGTCGTGGGGTGCAAGCGCGTAGCACTTCCGAAACAGCGCCAATGCCTCGGGGAAAAGTCCACAATGGAGCAAAGAAAAGCCGTAATTGCTGTTAGCGACGACATTGTCGGGTGCCACTCGCAGGGCGGCCTCGTGGGTTTTGCGCATGGCCTCGACGTCTCGACATAGGCAGGCCACGCCGCCCAATACCGCGTAAGCCTCAACGGGCTCTGTCGCGCGTAACGCCTCAGCGTCCCGGCGAATGGCTCGTAAGGCGACCTCATTGAAGGGGCCGTGGCGCATGTCATGTAGTCGAAGGATAAGGTCCCGACCTTTGGTTTGGGCGACAGGCATGCAGGCATTGTTGGCGGATGCGGATCCGCCGTCAAGGGGCGCCCGATGGGTTTGGCTGGATACCGTGCTCGATCGCGCCGCACTCGCCGCTCAGGCAAGCGCGCGCAGCCGGAATCTTGCGTCGTTGTCGACGCTGTGTCGCCACCTCATTCCATTGGTCACGACTGCGATTGTTCTCGAGTGCGAGACGGTCTCGATGCGGCTAGAACAGCGTTTGGCGACTGGCATGAGCGACGCAGATGTCTTGGGGTTTCTGGTAGCACTGGCGGGTGTGGCTGAAGCCGTAGAGTCGGGTGTCCTCTGGTGCCCGCGGCTATGCGATCCCGGCGATGAACTGATACTCGAGGCGGCCGCGAACGGTCAGGAGGATGTGCTCGTGACGCATAATATGCGGGACTTTTACCCTGCCGCAGGGGCCTTGGGTATCAGGATTATGACCCCGGCGATGCTACTGAAGGAGTTGAGGAATGAGTAAAACACCTATCCGCTCAAATTGCCAAACTCTATCAAGAACGCGGCGGCCGACCTTGCCTGCCAAGCGCGACGGGGTTTCCTTAAACCGATTCATGGCTGCCGCAGTAGCAGAGAAGGTCGGTGCCTTGCCCACGGTACATGAGTGTCTGCGCGAGGGGGCTTGCGCCGCGAAGCCTGAAGATCTCGTCGCGTACCGGACGTACCTCCTCATAAAGGGCGATGAGCGCACATAAGGCGCTGCGATTGTCCCGCATCCTTACCGCCGCCTGATGGCGTCTTTCCCTCTCGGCGCATGGACGGGCGCGAGATGCGGCCACCGCCGCGCCGAATCATCCTGCGAGAGGGATCGCCGATACTCACCCGCCCCTTTGCGGGGGCCCTTGGGCTTTTGAACGCGCCTGATGCCTATCGGTGAGTCGCCTCACGACCCCGTTATGTGCGCCTAGGAGGCGAGCTTGAGCCCGACCTTCATCCATCCGTCGGTGCGCTTGTCAAAGGCCTTGTAGGCGTCCAGCGCCCCCACGAGCTCGCGTTGTTGGGTCAGCACGGCCGAGGGATCGATGGCGCCGGTGCGCACGAGCTGGATCAGTTCCGGCAGATAGGCGCGATGATTGCAGTTACCCATGGTGATGCGCAGGTTCTTGTTCATGGCAAGGCCTATGGGAAAGAAGCGGTCGGCCGGCGGGTAGACGCCGATGATCGCCACACGCCCGGCTTTGGCGACGCTCTCCACGGCCCAGTGCAGGGCCTGGGAGGGGCCGCTACCCGGGTGCCAGTTGCCGTCGATGGGGTGCACATTGGGGGCAATCTCCTGCAATTCCTTGGCAAGCATGGCCTCCCGGCCCTTGCCGTGTTCGTGTGCCGGGCCCCCGGAGGCCATCTCCGCGTCTACGCCCACGGCATCGATCACGCATTCCGGGCCTATGCCGCCCGTCATCTCGCGCAGCACCGCCACCGGATCCTCATCGTTGAAATTGATGACCTCCGCCCCTTGGCGCTGGGCCATCTCCAGACGCGAGGGGACCTTGTCGATGGCAAAGATCCGGCCGGCGTCCAGGAGCTTGCAGCTTGCGATGGTGAATTGGCCCACCGGTCCACAACCGAATACCGCCACCACGTCACCGCCCTTGATGGCAGCGAGCTTGGCCCCAAAATAGCCCGTGGGAAAGATATCGGAGAGCAGGATCGCCTGATTGTCGGAGATGCTGTCGGGCAGGATCACGGGGCCCACCTGGGCGTAGGGGATGCGTGTGTATTCCGCCTGCAGGCCCTGGAAGGGGCCTGAGCCCTTGGGTCCCCCGAAGAAGGCGGTACCGGCGAGCGGCCCGTTGGGGTTGGCGTGATCGCACTGGGCGTAATAGCCGGCGCGGCAATAGGAGCAGTAGCCGCAGCCTATGGTCGACGGGATCACCACGCGCTCGCCCTTGCGTAGATTGCGTACATGGGCGCCGACCTCTTCGACGACCCCCACACCCTCATGGCCCAGTATGGTCCCGGGCTGCATGTCGCTCAATGTCCCGCGCACCATGTGCAGGTCGGTCCCGCAGATGGCGCTGCTGGTGAGCTTCACAATGGCATCGTCGGGCCTTTCTAGGCGTGGCTCCGGGACATTATCGAGACGGATGTCTCCAATATCATGGAAAACGACGGCTTTCATGAGGCGCTCCTTGGGGCTTGTCCAGAGGGCGCCCATGCTAGGCCCAAGGGTCTGTCAGCGGACCGGCAATTGGGCGGACCTTGGGGGGCGCCATGCGCCGGGTGGCAGTGGCCGGTTGGCCGAAGACCGGTATTTACCCGAGCGCGCCCCTGTCCCGATCGGCGCATAAGGCCCTCTTCCGGACGCGGCCGATGGTGACGGGGTGCCAGGGTTCGGCTAGGATGCGCTTTTCTTCCGGGGGATCGGCATGACCAAGACACGGCGCGCGACACCGAAGATCGTGGAACTCTATATCGAGGTACAGGATATCAAGCCGCTCATCTGGCGGCGGCTGCTGGTGCCGCTCACCATCACGCTGCCCAAGCTCCACGATATCTTACAGATTACACTCGGGTGGACCGATTCCCATCTGCACAGCTTCACCTTCGGTGAGCGCAGCTTCAGCATGCCCTATGACGAGTTCTTCGAGGAGCTGGAGATGGAAGACGAGCGTCGCAAGACCCTCGGGGCGGTGCTCGGGCGTGATCTGGGAGAATTTTCCTATCTCTATGACTTCGGCGACAGTTGGCTCTGCCGCATAAGGGTCACGCCGCGCCCGGACGCCGATCCCGACTGGAGCTATCCCCTCTGTGTGGGCGGTGCGCGCGCCGTGCCTCCCGAGGATGTCGGTGGCGCCATGGGGTACGAAAGGTTTCTGGAGGTGATCAGGGACCCGCAGCACGAGGAGCACGACGAGATGCTTGCCTGGGTCGGTGGCACCTTCGATCCCGAGGGATTCGATCTGAACGTCGTGAACCGCATCATGCGCTTTGGGCAGGCGTAGACGCGCGGCCGCTATCCGGCGCCGGCCCGTCTCGCGGCCTTGGGGGCGTTGTGAGCGCGGCGTATGATGCGCGCACGGTGTGTTTATCGGGCGCGGCATCGTCATGTCATGCGGGGCATCGTCCAGGGCCTTGGCGCGTGATCCGCGCGATCCGCGCGCGGGGGGGCACTTCGTACGCGTCGCAGGACGTCTTCCATCTTATGCCGGGTCTTCCAGGGATCGGGCCTAAGCCTTCTGTTCTCTACATAGGCCGGGGAGGATGGCCGACGCCAGTGGGTGCGGCCTTCGGACGCGCCTCAGAGAGGATCCTTGGCCGGTCCATCGGTCACATGCGATCGGAACCCGTGGTGATCTTCGCTCGGAATCGATGGTCCTCAATCGGAATCCGGGATCGTTATCCTACGAAACAGGTCCTTACGGCAGATGCCAGGCCAGCAGCACGAGCAAGAGGATCAAGAGAAGGGCCGACGACCACCGCCAAAAGGCCAAGGGGTTGCGCGTCAAGAGCGGGGTCCGCGGATGGCGGCGCATGGCGGACTGGGCGGGGATTTGCTCGAGATCGAAGGCGAACTCCAGGGCGTCCTGGTGGCGATCGTCGGGGCCGGGTGAGAGCGCCTTTTCTATAAGGAGGCTGAGT
>JAJZZU010000111.1 GCA_021797365.1 Pseudomonadota bacterium
ACGCCACATGCGCCGCGTCGGGACCGATCATGAGAGTGTACCGGTCGCCGGTACGGGAAAGAAGCGCGGCCGATTGCCCCGCCATGCCCAGGTGTGTGACCGTGCTTGTGAGCTCTATGCGCTTCCCACTGTTGAATCCGCTCAGGACAAACAAGGCGGCGTCATCGAAGGCCGCGGGTTGGGGGGTCGTGACCGGCGCCATGTCGTGATCCTGATAAAGGAGGGTATATTTGCCGATCACGATCTCATCGCCGGGCTTCAGGTGGTGTTTGCGGGTCCGGCGGTTGTTGATGTAGGTCCCATTGGTGCTGTCCAGGTCCTTCAGAAAGGAATCCTGACCGACGGTGAATATGCTCGCGTGATCGGCGCTGACCGCAGCGTCTTCCAGAACCAGCGCATGGCTTGGGCGGCGACCTATGGACAGGTCGCCCTGGGGGAGTTGCACTTGCCGTATGACCGCGTGTTTTAGCTTCACAATGATACTCGGCATGGTGTCCATAACAGTGGTGGCTCCTGGGTGGTCATTATAGACGATGCCGTGCCCCTTAAAGCGCCCAGATCCGCTCCAGCGTTCCCTGATAGATCCGGGTCAGGCGCACGAGATCGTCCACGGAAACCGCTTCGTTCACTTTATGAATAGAGCCGTTGAGCGGCCCGAATTCAAGAACTTGGGCACCAAAGGGCGCAACGAACCGACCATCGGACGTCCCTCCGCTCGTCGAGTATTGCGGTTCCCGGCCGGTCTCGGCCTGGATGCTCGCGGCCAGCGCCGCCCTGAGTGGACCATCATGGCTCAAAAACGGTTCCCCGGAGAGCCGCCAATGAAGGGTGTAGCGGAGATTGTGGGCGGCGAGCACCTCTTCGATGCGCGCGCGCAGTACGGGCGCCGGTGTCGCTGGCCCATAGCGCAGATTGAAGAGCGCCTGCAGCGTTCCCGGGATGACATTATCCGCGCCGGTGCCGGCGTGGATATTGGAGAACTGGAGGCGTGTCGGCGGGAAATCCGCGGACCCCTCGTCCCAGGTGATCGACACCAGCGCCTGCAAGGCCGGCGCGAAGCGTGCGATGGGGTTGTCGGCGCGTTCCGGGTAGGCCACGTGACCCTGGACACCATGGATTATCAGATCGCCATTCAGGGACCCTCGCCGGCCGTGCTTTACGGTATCGCCGAGCGCGACCTGGCACGAGGGCTCGCCCACGAGACAGTACGTGATGGATTCGCCGCGTGCCGCCAGGGTCTTTAGGACCTGGGCGGTGCCGTCACGGGCGGGACCCTCCTCATCGGAGGTAAGCAGCAAGCCCACGGAGCCCGGGTGTCGGGGGTGGCGGCCCACAAAGCCGATCAAGGCCTGTACGAACGCCGCCACTGCGCCTTTCATGTCCGCCGCCCCACGCCCATAGAGCATGCCATCACGGATGGTCGGCACAAAAGGCGGCGTGGTCCAGTCGGCGGACGGGCCGGGCGGGACCACATCGGTGTGCCCGAGAAATACGACGAGCGGGGCGGCCGTGCCATGACGCGCCCAGAGGTTGGTGACCTCGCCGAACACCAGCGATTCCGTATGAAAGCCCGCCGCCTGCAACAATCCGGCAATATGCGCCTGACAGCCGGCGTCATCCGGCGTGACCGATGCGCGCCCGATCAGTTCCATGGCCAACGCCAGTGTCGGATCCATGGCGCTAGATGTCACGCAAAAGCGCGTTGATCCCGACCTTGGCGCGGGTCTTTGCGTCCACGCGCTTGACAATGACCGCGCAATAAAGGCTGTGGCTGCCATCCTTGGCCGGTAACGATCCCGATACCACCACCGAGCCCGCCGGCACCCGCCCATACAGGATCTCACCGGTATCGCGATTCAGGATCTTCGTGCTCTGGCCGATGAAGACACCCATGGAAATGACGCTCCCACGCTCGACAATGACGCCCTCCACGATCTCCGAGCGCGCGCCTATGAAGCAGTCGTCCTCGATGATCGTCGGCGCCGCCTGCAAGGGCTCCAGGACGCCACCTATGCCGACGCCGCCGCTCAGATGAACGTTTTTCCCGATCTGCGCGCACGAGCCGACGGTCGCCCAGGTGTCGACCATGGTGCCACTGTCGACATAGGCGCCGATATTGACATACGACGGCATGAGTACGGTCTGGGGGCCGATGTAGGCCCCGCGGCGCACGGCCGCCGGCGGCACCACGCGAAATCCCCCCTCGCGGAATCGGTGGGAATCGTAGGTCGCGAATTTCGAGGGGACCTTGTCGTAATACTGGGCCTCACCGCCCTTGACAAGCGTGTTGTCCTCGATCCGAAAAGAGAGCAGCACCGCCTTCTTGATCCATTCATGGACCTTCCAGCCGCCGTCGATCGGCTCGGCGACGCGCAGGACGCCGCGGTCGAGGTCATCAATGACGCCCTGGATCGCGTCCTTGACCGCGGTATCGACGCTGCGTGGTGTAATCCGCGCGCGATCTTCGTAGGCGGCCTCAATGAGCGCTTGATGTGTCATTCTGACTCCTTGTTAATGATTCGACATAGGATCGCACGCGATGCGCGCCCTCCTGGCATTCGGCGCGCGGACCGACGAGCGCCAGACGGATGTGGCCGGCACCCGGGTCCCGGCCGCCGCTTGGCCGCGAGAGATAGGAGCCGGGGAGCGCCAGGAGGTTCTGGGTGGCATAGAGGCCGGCCACGAAGGCCTCGTCATCGATCGGGGTCGGCACCCAGAGATAAAACCCCCCGGCGGGGCGCGTGACCGGCAGGACGCCATCGAGGATGGCGGTGACGTCGGCGAATTTCTCGCGGTACAGCCGGCGGTTCTCGCGGACGTGGGTCTCATCGGCCAAGGCGGCGAGCGCCGCGCGCTGGGCGAGCTGTGAGGGGGCCGAACCGAAATAGGTGCGCAGCGTGAACAAGGCCTCCATGAACCCGGCATCGCCCGCCACGAAGCCAAACCGTAATCCCGGGACGTTGGAGCGTTTGGAAAGGCTGTGGACCGCCACGCAGTGCGCTAAGTCATGGACGCCGTGGGCGATCGCCGCTGCCAGCAGGCCCTCGGGCGGGTGGTCCTCGTCGGGGTAGATCTCCGAATAACATTCATCGGCGACGATCAGGAAGTCATGGCGGTGGGCGAGTTCCAGGAGTTCGCCATATTCGCCCCGCCCCATGACCTGGCCCGTAGGGTTCCCGGGGCTGCAGGTGATGACGACCTGGGTGCGTTCGAGGATGGCGCGCGGTATGGCCTCGATATTCATGACGGTGCCGTGCGCCCCGTCGGTGTTTACGTAATAGGGTTCCGCACCGGCCAGCAGCGCCGCGCCCTCGTAGATCTGATAGAACGGGTTGGGCATGATCACCACCGGACGTTCCATGCGCCGGTCGACGCGCGCCTGCACCACCGAGTAGAGGGCCTCGCGGCTGCCCGAGGTCGGCAATACATGGCGTTCGCCGTCGACGGCCCCCGGCGGCAGCCGAAAGCGGCGCGTGAGCCACTCGGCAATGGCCGCGCGCAGGGCCTTGCTGCCTCGTGTCGACGGATAGGTCGACAGGGCATCCAGGGCGCCTGTAAGCTCCGCTATCACAACATCCGGTGTCGGGTGGCGCGGTTCACCGATCGCCATGTTGATAGGCGGCAACGTCGCCGGCGCGAGGTCCGCGGTCAGGGCCGCGAGCCGTTGGAACGGGTAGGGGTGGAGCCGTCCGAGAGTGGGGTTCATGGGCGATGCAGGCGCATAAGATCGGTGGATTATACGGGAGCGCGCGACCATGACCAAGAAGGCATGGCCGGCGGCCGCGCTCATAGTGGGTGCCGGCTCCTGGGGCGTGATCTGGTATCCATTGCGCAGGCTGGCCCAGGACGGCCTGTCCGGGGTATGGCTTGCGCTCCTCATGTATGGCGGCGCGGCCGCCGCCAGCCTGATCTTATGCCGCGGCGGGCGCTGCGCGGGCGTCTCGCGCCGCGTGTGGCTGGCGTTGGCGGTGCTCGGCGGCATCACCAATATCGGTTTCGTGGTCGCGGTCTTACATGACAACATCCTGCGGGTCACGCTGCTCTTTTACCTCTCCCCGGTGTGGTCGGTGCTGGCCGCGCGCGTCTTCCTCAAGGAGCGCGTGTCATTGCCGGTGGTGGCGGGGATCGTTACGGCCTTGGTTGGGGTCATGATGCTGCTCTGGCGACAGGCGGCCCCAACCTTGAATGGCTTCGATGCCCTCGCGCTCGCTTCCGGGGCGGCGTTTGCCGGCGCCAACGTGATACTGCGTGCGCAGCCCGATGTGGCGCTCGCCGCCAAGCTTTTGGCCACATTCGCGGGCGTGGTCGGCGTGGGCCTCGTGGCGCTTGCCGTCACCGCGCACGGCATGCCGCATCCACCGGGGCTGGCCGTGTTGGCCGCGGTGGTGGGCGGCGGTCTCGCGATCTTTACCATCACCCTGCTCGTGCAATACGGCGTCACGGCCCTGCCGGTCCGCCAATCGTCGGTGCTGCTGCTAGTCGAGGTGGTGACCGCGGCGTTTTCGCAACACCTGCTGTTGCATGGGGTGCTCACCACGCGTGCCCTGGCCGGGGCGCTGGCGGTGGCCGCCGGGGCTACGCTGGTGGCGGCCTACGAGGGTTGAGGCGCCGGGATTTATCCGCTCTCGCGCGCCCCGAACAAGGCGCGGCCGATACGCACCATGGTGGCCCCTTCGGCGATCGCCCAGTGATAGTCATCGCTCATGCCCATCGACAATTCCTGGAAGTCTGTCAGACCGAAGGCCCGGCGACAGTCGGCGGCGAGCTCGCGTAGGCGCGCGAAGGTGGCGCGCGCGGCGCCCTCGGGGGCGCCATGGGCGGCCATGGTCATGAGTCCGGAGAGCGTAAGACCGGGCCAGGCGCGCGCGCTATAGGCCTCGAGAAAGGCCGGCAGGGCCGCGGTCGAAAGCCCATGTTTGCGTGGGTCTGAGGTCACATTGACCTCGACTAGGACACGCAGTTGGGTGTCGGCGGCTTCGGCGTGACGTGACAGGGCCAAGGCCGCGTCGAGCCCCTCGAGTGAGTGCAACCAACGAAAGTGGCGGGCGATGAGGCGTGCCTTATTGCGCTGTACGGGTCCGAGGAAGTGCCATTCGAGGGCCGCGTCGGGCATGGCGGCGATCTTGGCTGCGCCCTCCTGGGCGCGGCTTTCACCGAAATGCCGTTGTCCGCAGGCCGCAAGCTGCGCCACCGCCTCGGCGGTGTGGGTCTTGGAGACCGCCACGAGACGCACGGCGCTGGCCGGCCGGCCACTTGCGTGCGCGGCGTGCGCGATGCGCGCCATGATGTGCGCGTAGCGTTCACACAAGTCACTCATGGGCATGAGTGTAGCGGGCCTCAGCGCATATCCAAAGCCGTGCCGCTCTGGCATACTGCCGGCATGCAAGCTATCGCCCGCTTTCTCGACCGTTCGCTGCCCAGACCGCCTGCAGATCTCATACAAGGACCGGCCCTGGAGGCGCTGTGGGCACGTTGCAGGCCGGAGGGCCTGCATGCCGTGGAGGCGCTTTTTTATTGTCGCGGACGGCTATTTGTGGTGGCGCCGGGTTCGGCGTCGGCCGCACGGCTGCGTCAGGAGACGCCGGATCTTTTGGCGCGCCTGCGCGCCGAGGTGGGTCTGGGCGCCATTCGCGAGATCGTGGTCCGGCGTGTCGGGTGGGAGGGGGCGCGAAGTCGTAGTCGGGGAGGCGAAGGCAGGCCCGTGCGCTCGGCGATCGGCTCGCGTTGCTTTGAATCACTGGCCGAGACCGTCTGCGATGCCTCCCTGAAGGCAAGCCTCACGCGGCTCGCCTCGGCCCTTGCGTCCGGCAGCACCGAGGATACAGGGCGCGCATGACACGATTCTTCGAGCTTTTTATCGGCCTGCGCTATATGCGTGCCAGGCGGCGCAACCATTTTATTTCGTTCATATCCGTGACCTCGCTGGTGGGCATCGCATTGGGGGTCATGGCGCTCATCACTGTATTGTCGGTCATGAACGGGTTCCAGAGGACGTTGCGTAACCGCATACTCGGCGTGATCTCCGATGTGACCATAAGCGGCCCGCGTCATCGCCTGGCGGATTGGCAAAAGGCGGCGCATGTCGCGCTGCGCGAGAAGGGTGTGATCGCGGTCGCTCCCTATGTGCGCGGGGAGGGGCTGCTGGTCCACGGACGCTACTCGAGCGGGGCCCTGGTGCGCGGGGTGATCCCGAACAAGGAGAAGGCGGTATCGGACATTGCCGCGCACATCGTGCAAGGACGCCTTGCGGCCCTGCGCCCCGGGCGCTTTGGCATTGTACTCGGCCGCTATCTGGCATGGCGCCTCGGGGCCACCCTGGGGTCGCATGTGTTGTTGGTGGCCCCCGGCGGCATGGTCACCCCTGCGGGCTTTCTGCCGCGGTTACGGAGTTTCCGCGTGGTGGGGATCTTCGATGTGGGGATGTATGAGTACGATGCCGGACTGGCTTTGATCAACATGAAGGATGCCCAGGCCCTTTATCGTATGGGCGGGGATGTGAGCGGGGTGCGCTTGAAGCTTGCCGATATCAACCAGGCCCCGGCCGTGCGTCGGGCGTTGCAGGCGCGGCTGCCGGCCTATGACGAGGTGCGCGATTGGAGCGAGAAACATGCCAACTTCTTCCGGGCCCTGAAGATCGAGAAGACCGTGATGTTCGTGATCCTGTTGCTCATCGTGGCGGTGGCGGCCTTCAATATCGTGGCGACCCTGGTCATGGTGGTGACCGATAAGCGCGCCGATATCGCCATCCTGCGCACGCTCGGCGCAAGCCCGGCGAGCGTGCTCGCAATCTTTCTCGTGCAGGGCACGCTGATCGGCCTCATCGGGACTGCGATCGGGGTGGTGGCAGGTGTCGTGTTGTCGTTGAATGTGACTACGATCGTGCCGTTCATCGAGCACGTTTTCCATACGCACTTTTTGTCCGCCAACGTGTATTACATCAGTGAATTGCCGTCGCACCTGCGCTGGCAGGACGTAATGCATGTCGCCATCGCGTCCTTTCTCATGAGTTTCCTGGCGACCTTGTATCCCGCATGGCGGGCCTCGAAGACCCAACCGGCCGAGGCGCTGCGCTACGAATGAATGACGTGATTCGCGCCGAGGCGGTGGCCAAGACCTTCATCGAGGACGTATTGTCGGTGGATGTGCTGCGGCGCGTGGATATCGTGGTGAGGCCGGCCGACACCATCGCCATCGTCGGCGCATCCGGGGCCGGCAAGAGCACGCTTTTGCATCTCCTGGCGGGCCTCGACCAGCCGACCTCGGGGCGGATATGGGTGGATGGACAGGACATGGGGCGACTGAGCGAGGCCGAGCGCGGGCGGGTCCGCAACCGCATACTCGGCTTCGTCTATCAGTTCCATCACCTCCTGCAGGAGTTCACGGCGCTCGAAAACGTGGCCATGCCGCTTTTGATCCGGCGCGAGCCCGTACGCCGCGCCCATCAGCGCGCGCAGGCGATGCTAAAGCGCGTAGGGCTTGCGGATCGCGCCTTGCACAAGCCCTCGGAGTTATCGGGTGGGGAGCGCCAGCGGGTGGCCATTGCCCGGGCCGTGGTTCACGAGCCGCGGTGCGTGCTGGCCGATGAGCCGACCGGTAATCTCGATACGCGTAACGCCGCCGACGTTTTTGCGCTCCTGCGGGATTTGAACGCGTCGTTTGGTACGAGCCTCGTGCTC
>JAJZZU010000112.1 GCA_021797365.1 Pseudomonadota bacterium
GAATACAACACGCTCATTGCCTCCGCATCCGTGGTGGCATCGTTCTTGCTGATGGGGGCTCCTCGAACAATCAAACGGGGAGGAACCCAATGCATACCAGGAATCATCTAAAGATCATCCGCCGTTCACTCGCGCTAGCGATGATGGCGGGCCTTGTTCCGGCCATGGCCGCGACGCACAATGCCACGACCGTGGACGGGATCTCGATCTCCGGTTACATCGATCCTACGTACATCTATAATCAGGATGCTCAGGTGAGCTCCTTTTTCTTTGCCGACCGCAACTCGCCATACACTTATTATCACAGCACATTCGGGGATCTCTATCTCGACTTCAACAAGAAGTTCGGCAATGGCGGATGATCGATATCCAGATCATGCCGACGCGCGGCTACGGGAGCACCTTTGGAAGTCCGGCTACCGCTCATGCCGCCAACAGCATCATCAACGCCGCCGTCCTGACCCTGCCGGTGAGTAAGGAGGTCGACTTCATCGCCGGCCAGGTCCCGGCATGGGACGGCTACGAGTCCGAGACCTCCCCGCAGATGCTCACCATCACCCACAATCTGCTCTACGATTTCAGTGAGCCGGGCTACTTCACGGGCGCAGGCGCAAGCTACACCTCGGGAATACTGACCGTCCAGACCCTGCTCGGCAACTCCTGGAATACCGCCTACACCGGCAGCGCCGCGCCCACCAAGGCCCCGACCTTCGAGTACCGGGTATCACTCGCCCCGTCCAGCGCCCTGAGCTTCGGTCTCTACGGGACCATCGGCAAGAACCCGACGCTCACGAACCCCGGGGTCGAGACCACGCGCATCTATAATGACTTCGACGGGACCTATACCCTGGGGGCCGCCACCTTCAATTGGCAGTTCGACCTCGGTCATCAGACCGCCGCCGCGGCCAATGGCGGCAACGCCATGTGGTATGGCACCTCGCTGCTTGCCAACTACCGCTTCACGCCGCTCGTCGGTGCGACCTTGCGCTACGACTACCTGAACGACAAGAAGAACGGCGGCCATGTGGCCTTGGCTGACTACTACGACGGCTTCGCGCCGACATCTGCCGCGGCCCCCGGCGTCAACAACGGCCCGGTGCGCCAGGCGGTCACCGCCGACCTTCTGCTCTATCCGGTGAAGAACACGATCGTAAAATTCGAGTACCGCTACGATCGCGCCAACGGCGCCCTGTTTGTGGATACGGCGACGGGAGGCTACAAGAAGAGCAACAACGTCCTGGCCGCGCAGATCGTATATTCATTCTAAGAGGCAGGGGCAGGGACGCATGGGATACGCGCCTCATGGTCTCTTTGGTGAGGCGTTCCCTTCAGGGCAGGCCGGCTCGGCGTGGGGCGGCCTGCCCCTTTTCATGTCGGTGGCGTGTCGTCGCCATCTGGCGCGAGCGCTCGTGGGATGCGGATGGCCGGTCCCGACTATTCCAAAAAAATACCACGCGACGGCGAAGCCCAAAAAGACGCCTTCCTGGCGTACATGCAGAGGCCCATGCCGACGCCGATAGCGTGGCGATTTCGCCACAGGATCGGCGCAATACCCGCGCACCTCCACGACCCAGGGTGTGGGAATGAATGCGGCGGGGGTGGTTGCCACGGACAAGGCCGCAGGCGCCCAACGGGAATCGCGCGCGCCCGCGTGACCGGACAACGATCCCGACCGTCGTGATCGTGAGCGCCCGGCGCCACCGGGGCTGGCCGATCACCGATAGGTAGGGGTCTCGGCGAGCGGGTCTGCAACCGCGCGTCGATCAAGGACGCGCAAGTCCACCACAAGGCCCGGCCATCAATGGATCTGCGGGGGTTGGCCGCGACGCTCCGAGAAGGTGGCATAGGCGAAGTAGCCGAGTGGTATCACAAAGAGCGTGAGCACAGTCGATGCGAGCGTCCCGAAGATGAGCGAGATGGCGAGTCCCCCGAACACCGGGTCCATCACCATGATGGCGGTGCCGAGCATGATGGCGAGCGCGGTCAGCATGATGGGGCGCAGACGCACCGTCCCGGCCTGCACCACGGCCTCGGTAAGGGCGTGCCCGGCGCGCCGGTAATCGAGGATGAAGTCGATCAAAAGAAGCGAATTGCGCACCACGATGCCGGCGAGCGCGATGACCCCGATCATGGAGGTGGCCGTGAAGTATTGGCCGAGGACGGCATGCCCCGGGAATACCCCGATGATGGTGAGCGGGATCGAACCCATGACGATGATCGGGATGACGAACGACCGGTAGTAGCCCACTAGTATGACGTAGATGAGCAGGATCGCCACCCCGAAGGCCGATCCCAGATCACGAAACACATTCAGGGTAAGGCGCATCTCGCCGCTCCAGCGCAGCCCGTAGTGAAGGCTGCTTGGATCCTTCATGAAGTCCTGCGTCAGGTGCACCCCGTCTACGGTGTGGTGTTTCAGGTATTGCCACATATGCAACACCGGATACACGGGGCTACCCATGCTCATCCCCGCGGTCACGTATTCGACGTCGCGGCCGTCCTTTTGGTATATGGGCTCGGGCGCCGGTCGCTTGATGACGCGCACAAGGGCCGATAACGGGATCTCGCGACCTTCGGGGTTGGTCACGAACAGCTTGCCAAGGTCGTTTGGGCCGACGTGATCGGCGATCGGCACTCGAAACCGGATGGGGACGGGCTCCTTGGCGTGGGGGATGTGCGCGGTCCCGTCGCTGATGCCAGACAGGAAGCCCTTCAAGGTCTGGGTCACCTGGGCAGCGCTCACCCCGTGGAGGGCCGCCTCCCTGCGATTGACCTTGATGATGTATTGCATCGAGGGGTGAGGGACGGTGCTGTCGACCCCCGCGAGGTGCGGGGTATGGGCAAAGAGACCGTATCGCAGGTCGTTGGCGATCACCTGCACCTTGTGGTAGTTCGGGCCGAAGACCTCCGCCATGATCGTCGCCCGTACCGGGGGGCCGGGCGGGTGTTGCACGATCTTGATCATGGCCCCGGTGCGCGCGATGAGCCGGTCGACCGCGGGTCTCAGGGATCGCACGATGGCGATCGACGATACCGGCCGTTCGCTCTTGCGCACGAGGTGTACCTGGACCTCGCCCACGGTCGGGCCCCTTTTCAGGGTCTCGCCGCGCAGAAGGCCGCTGAAGTTGATGGCCCCCATGGCGCCCGTCGACAGATCATAGGTCGTTACGTAGCGGTTGGCGCGCACGATGTTTCCGAGTGCCGTGATGACGCGATTGGTGTCTTCGAGGGTGCTGCCCGCGCGCGTGCGCACCGTGATATCGAAGCTGTTGTTGTTATTGCGTGGCAGCATCTTGAAGTTCACGATCCGCAAGACCGGCATGGCCAGCACGCCCGCAAACAGGAGGATGATGGCGAACAGGAACCCGCGCCGCATCCACGGTCGCGACAATAAGGCGCGCATGGCGCGCGCATAGCCCCTCTGCAGGAGGCCTGGCCGGTCGTGCAGCGCATCGCCGCGACCCTTTAGCCACATGCGTGCCGCCCACGGCGCCACGGTGTAGGCAATGAAAAGCGAGGTTATCATGGCGATCGGGACGTTCTTTGGGATCGGCGCCATGTACGGCCCCATCATGCCGGTGACATAGAGCATGGGCAGGAAGGCGACGATGACCGAGAGTGTCGCGAGGTTTGTGGGGCGGCCGATCTCGTTGACCGCAAGCACCGTCTCGCGCACGCGATCGGCGCCGGCGCGCGCGTAGTGGCGGAATATGTTTTCGATGACGACGATGGAGTCATCCACGAGCAGGCCGAGCGACAGGATGAGGGCGAATAACGTGATACGGTTGATGGTCTGACCGCCTATATCATCCACCGCCAGCGTCACAAACAGGATCAGCGGGATCGTGACCGTGACGATCGCGGCGGCGCGCCAACCCAGGAACACGACAAGCAGGATCACGACCGTTGCCACCGCGATGAACAGATGTTCGATGAGGGTATTGACGGCGCTATTGGCGCGCTCGCCATCGTCACGCGTGACGTTGACGTGCACACCGTTGGGGATGACGGGGCCTTGCAGCGCGCGAAGCTTATGCAGCACGGCGTCGGCGACCGCCACGGCGTTGGTACCGGCACGCTTGGCGATCGCGATCGTGACCTCCGGCACCTCGATGTTGTGCGGGCGCGTGTGCGAGTAGGCCGGCCCGAAGCCGATCTCGTGCACGGTCTTTATGCGCCCGGCGCCGTCGGTCACGGTCGCCACGTCGTGCAAGTAGACCGGGCGGTGGTTGTAGAGGCTAACCACGACCTGGCCGACATCGCGTGCCGAGCGCAGCATGGTGCCCGCATGGATGGTGGCGCGACGATTGTGGTTGGTGAAGTGTCCGGACGGTATCTCGACGTTGGTCGCCTGCACCACCCTGCGGACATCATCGAGCGTCACGTCATAGTGGCGCATGAGGCGCGGGTGTAAGACCACGTTGATCTGGCGCCGCTGGCCGCCGATCAGATAGGAACGCGAGGTGCCGGGCACGCGCCGCAGGTGATGAAGGACATTGGTCGCGATCGCCCGCAGGCGCACGCCGCTCATAGTGGCGCTCGACAGCGATATGGTCACGATCGGGACCTGGTTTACATCGAGCGGCTGGATCACGGGTTGCTCGGTCCCCGGCGGCATCCGGTTCATGTTGCTCATGATCTTGTTGTAGAGCCGAACGAGCGAGGCCACCCGGTTTTCCCCCACCTGGAACTTCACCGTGACCACGCCCATGGAGTTCAACGCGAGGCCATAGGTGTGGTGGATACCGCGCATGCCGCGCAGTATCGCCTGCAAGGGGTCGACGACGAGGTTCTTGATCTCGCGAGGGCTGGCGCCGGGCTTTGTGACGATGATGTTGGCGGCCGGCACCACGATCTGCGGATTTTCCGTTCGTGGCGTGGTGCGTAGCGCGATGATGCCGGCAAGGATAGCCACCACCACGATCAGTATGGTGATCTTGCTATCGATGAAATAGCGCGTGAGCCGTCCGGCGATGTTGAGCGGTTCGTCCGGCGGCGGATCAACGGCTGCCATGTTGTCCTCTTCTCGTGGTGGTCGGCGGATGGATCGGGCTTCCGTCATAGACGCCGCGGAATGGGGGCAGGACCAGGGTCTCGTGGCCATCCAGGCCGCTTAAGACCTGCGCCAGGCGGGCGCTGGTCGTGCCGATCTTTATCAGGCGGAAGCGGGCGCGTCCATGAGGACTCAATACGAATACCCCCGGCAGACCCCCCAGATGGGTGATGGCATCCTTGGGGATCACGACATCGCCCTGGGCATCGAGGTCCGTGGGGGTATGCAGGCGCAGGGTGGCGCGCGTTACCGGCGGACGCGCGGCCGGGGGCGCCGGCGGTGGCGGTTTATGCGCGCAGGCGGCGATGAGCAGCATCGCGGCAAGCGGCCAGGAGCGCACGCCTCTCATGATGCGATCCCGAGTGATGCCAGCGTGCGGCGTGACAGGCTGCCGCATGCCGCCGCCAGGGCCGCGCGGTTTGCGGCCAGGGCATAGAGGGCTGTGAGACGCGCCTCGCGGGCTTGCACGAGACCGTGTTCGGCGTTCAGGAGGGACAGGAGGATGGTGCGTCCCTCGCCATAGCGGACCTGGGTCACAGCCACCGCTTGCCGGGCACGGACGACATTGGCGTTCGCTATCCGATATTGGGTCATGGCGGTGCGCATGTTATCGAAGGCGCGCGCCACATGGTTACGGATGCGTGCACGCAGCCCGGCGAGCCGGGCTTCGAGCTCGGCGACCTGCTGCTCGAGGACGTCCGCCCGGTCACGGTTGCGGTGCCCGTCGTAGAGTGATTTGCTGATCACGGCCCCGACGGTCCAGGCGTTATGACGCAGATTCGGGATCTCGCTGAACCATTGCGACTGGGCGGTGAGTCGCACCTGAAACGATGAACGATCGCGTGCTGCCTGAGCCCTGGCGCGCATGGCGGCGATCTCGGCGCGCAGGGACTTGATGTCGGGCCGGTCCGTGAGGGCCTGGCGGTCAAAGGTGGCAAGGTCGTGATGGGGTATGGGCACCACCGGCAGCGGCACGTGCGGCACGGTGATGGCAAGGCCCGCAGGCGCACCCATGGCCGTTGCCAGGTTGTCCATGGCGATGCGGACATTGCCCCGGGCCTCGGCCAGCATCCCTTCGTTGGCCCCGAGATTGACGTCGGCGCTCAAGGCATCGGAACGTACGATACGCCCGCGCGCATAGAGGTAGCGGGCGGTGCGCGCATGGCGCCGGGCCGCCATCACCGCCTTGTGGGCGACCGTGAGGGCCGCGCGCGCCACCAGCACCCCCTCGTAGGCCTGGATGACCTGGGCCATGATGGTTTGGCGGATGCGGCGCGCCGCGCCTTGCGCCGCTTTACGCCCGTAGCGCCCGGCCCGTAGCGCCTCGTGGATCGCGCCGCCTGTGTAAAGCGGCCAGGACAGCGACAGCGTCGTGGTACCGAGTTTTGTGATACCGGGCTGGTTCAGGGTATTGGGCGTGAATGCCGCGGCGCTCACCTGGCGGCGCTCCAGTTCCGCGGACAAGGCCTCCAGCGGATTGTTGCTGAAAAGATAACCGTAGCTGACGCCGACCTCGGGCAGGCCCTGATCGCGGGCCAGTCGGAGCTCGGCCCGGGCGGTCGCGCCCCGCGCCTTGGCAAGGCGCGCCATGCTATTGTGCGTGAGCGCGAAATCGACGGCTTGGGCGAGCGTGAACGAGCGCGCGACGGCGTGCGTGGCCACAAAGAGGGCTACCATTCCCAATGCGACCGCCAACCGCTTCATGATGTTACGACTCCTTTATTGGACCTCGTCCCTGTCTGTATATTAGCAATCAATTAACTTCTAATGGAAGCCTTGACGCGCGTGCTACAGATTTTTTCAGTGTAACCGATTGCGCCGGCCTTGCGCGTCCTTCCATGGCCCCGTACGCCGAGGCATCACCCAGCCATTCTCAAATGGGGCACCGATCGGGGATATCCGATAGCGCCTGTCGTGCAGAGAGGTATCCGACAGGTGGCCCGGGTATTCCTACACCGCCATCGGTGTTCCGGGCTTGTGGCCTCCCGTTGAGAATAGCCAGGTATCACGCCGGGTGGTGTGAGCGCCGCCTGAATTTGCGTTACCCTTGCGCTGTCGGAGTGTCATGGTGGCAAGGGATGGGGATGCCGGCGTGGCTTCGTGGGGGTGATCGCGGATGGCTAAGCAAATCGACGTCCAGGACCTGAAGAAGGGGATGTACGTCATCGATCTCGATCGTCCCTGGATCGAGACTTCATTTATGTTTCAGGGTTTCGAGATCCGCACCGATGCCCAGCTACGCGCGCTCCAGCGCCTCTGCCGGCATGTCTATGTCCAGGAGCGCGAGGATGGGGGCGGTGCGCGCGGCGAGGATCGGCGCCAGGTCGCCGCGGGGGCCGCGTCCGGGGCCGCTTCCGGTGGCGATGCCCGCCAGGCGGAGGTGTTGGCGGCAACGGCCGCGGTGCGGCGTGGCCCCTCGATTCACGGCGAGCCGATCCCCTTGAAGGCCGAGATGGCGGAGGCGCGCAGGCTCGAGGCGGACGCCCGCGCGCTCGTCTATAGCATGCAAGATGACGTGCGGCTCGGCCACAATATCGATGGCCAGCGCCTGCGAACGATCATCACCGGCATGGTCGATAGCGTCGTGCGCAACCCC
>JAJZZU010000005.1 GCA_021797365.1 Pseudomonadota bacterium
GCCCCTGGGGGCTGTCCGGGACGGGGCGTCGGGCGATTCATACGGAGAAGGAGGCTGACATCATGACTATCCTACACGCGGCGCTCGCGCCCCTGCCGGCGATCGTCTGGCAGTGGCAGCGGTGGCTACCGCCTATTCTTATTGCGCTCGCTATTCTTGGCGGCGGGTGGTGGGCGGCCCGCTTTCTGCGGTTCGTCGCCACGAAGACGCTGCGCGCCATAAATTTTCATATTGTGACGGAGCGCGCCGGACTCGACGGATTGTTGGCGGCAGGCGGCGCCGGGACCGACACTACCGGTATCATGGGGATGCTGGTGGCGGCGCTTGCGATCCTGATCGCCATCGTATGGGCCCTCGATATCGTCGGCCTGTCGGCGGGCGCGGCCGTGACCACGCGCATCGCGCTCTATATCCCACGCCTTATGGTCGCGCTCCTGATGCTCACGGCCGGTTTGTACTTCGCGCGCTTCGTGGCGCAATCGGTGACGTTGTACGGAAATGAACTGGGGCTTGCCGATACCCCGCTCCTTGGGCGGCTGATGCGCTCGATCGTGATCGCATTTGTGATACTCATGGTATTGGGCGAGTTACATATAGGCCAGAGGCTCATACGTGACTCGTTTCTCATCCTGCTTGGTGGAGTGACGCTTGCGGCAGCCCTCGCCTTTGGTCTTGGAGGCCGACGTTGGGCGGCGCATGTCCTGGAGCGCGATTGGCCGCGCGAGCGCCAACAGGGTATCGGCGAAGGGCTGGATCGACGGTGAGGGTGGGGCGATGAGTGAAGAACGTCGGACCACCGGACCACGGGCTGCAGGCCGTTATGCGGTTTGGCCTGGACGGCCCTATCCTTTGGGCGCCACCTGGGATGGCGAAGGCGTCAACTTCGCACTGTTTTCCGAACATGCCGAAGCGGTGGAACTGTGCTTGTTCACCGCGGACGGGCGTCACGAGACCGCGCGCATCCCGGTGCGCTGGCAGACCGATCAGGTGTGGCACTGCTACCTGCCGGAGGCGCGGCCGGGTTGGCTCTATGGATACCGGGTCTATGGGCCCTACGACCCGCGCCATGGCCATCGCTTCAATGGCCATAAGCTGCTTCTCGACCCGTATGCCAAGGCCATTGCCGGCGAGTTGCGCTGGAGCAATGCGCATTTTGCCTACCGTGTCGGCCACAAGCTCGAGGACCTGTCGTTCGATCGTGCCAACAACGCGCCATTCATGCCCAAGGCGCGCGTCGTGGAATCCGCATTCAGCTGGGGCGACGACCGGCTTTTGCGCACGTCCTGGCATGACACCATCATCTATGAGCTGCACGTCAAGGGCTTCACCTGGCTGCACCCGCTCATACCCCCGGACTTGCGCGGCACCTATGCTGGCCTCGGATCGGCGCGCGTCATCGAATACCTGAAGTCGCTTGGCATCACCGCCGTCGAGCTCATGCCGGTGCACGCCTTCATAGACGATCGTCATCTGGTCGAGCGCGGGCTGCGCAACTACTGGGGCTACAATTCGATCGGGTTCTTTGCACCCGATGCGCGTTATTCGGCGAGCGGCCAGATATCCGAGTTCAAGACGATGGTGAAGGCGTTTCATTCAAACGGGATAGAGGTCATTCTCGATGTCGTATACAACCATACGGCCGAGGGCAACCACATGGGCCCGACGCTGTCGTTCAGGGGCATAGACAACCTCTCCTATTACCGCCTGTCGTCCGAGGACGCACGTTATTACATGGACTTCACGGGCTGTGGCAACACGCTGAACATGCTCCATCCGCGTGTCTTGCAGCTCATCATGGACTCACTGCGTTATTGGGTCCTGGAGATGCATGTCGATGGTTTTCGCTTCGATCTCGCCTCGACCTTGGCGCGCGAGCTGCACGACGTGAACCGGTTGTCGGCGTTTTTCGATATCATCCACCAGGATCCGGTGCTCTCGCAGGTCAAGCTCATCGCAGAGCCTTGGGACCTCGGCGAAGGCGGTTACCAGGTCGGCAACTTTCCGGTGGGCTGGACCGAATGGAACGGCAAGTACCGCGACGTGGTGCGCGCCTACTGGAAGGGGGAGGGCGGGGTCATCGGCGAGCTCGCCTACAGGCTGACGGGTTCAAGTGATCTCTATGGGCACGGCGGCCGCAATCCCTACGCCTCGATCAATTTTGTGACCGCGCACGACGGCTTCACGCTCGAGGATCTGGTGAGCTACAACGATAAGCACAACGAGGCCAATGGCGAGGACAATCGTGACGGTACCGACACCAACCTGTCATGGAATTGTGGGGTCGAAGGACCTACGGACGACCCTGCCATACGCGCCCTGCGCGCGCGTCAGAAGCGCAACATGATTGCAACCCTGCTACTGTCGCAGGGGGTCCCGATGATCCTTGCCGGCGATGAGATCGGGCGCACGCAACGCGGCAACAACAACGCCTATTGCCATGACGACCCGATCAATTGGGTGAACTGGGAGCTGACGCCGGAGGACCACGATTTCTTGCGGTTCGTCCAGCATGTGATCCGCATCAAGCAAAACCACAAGGTATTCCGCCGGCGTTCGTTTTTTCAGGGCCGGCGCATCCACGGTAGCGATATCAAGGACATCACCTGGTTGAAGCCTGACGCGACCGAGATGAACGATGAGGAATGGCGCCAGAGCTTTGCCCGTTGTCTCGGGTTGTTCCTGGCCGGCGAGGGACTGGAGGAGTTCGACGACCGGGGGCGCATGATAGGGGATGTCGATTTCCTGTGGTTGTTGAATGCGCATCATGAGGAGATCCCGTTTGCGCTGCCCCCCTATAGGACCCAGGGGTGGCAGGTGGATATCGATACCAGTTACAGCGTCCCGGCGCGTGCCACGGGGGCGGTGATCACAAGCGGTGTCTATCCCCTGCAAGGGCGCTCGCTTGTGCTGTTGCGCGAAGCGACCCCGGATCGGCGCATGGGGCTTGGACCCTGAGTGGCAATGGCAGCATTCGTGCGGGAGGCGTCATGACGATTCACAAGGACACGCGCATTCCGGGGGTGGCAAGGCGTCACGAACCCCTGGGCTTCGGGGCCGAGTGTGTCGAGGGTGGGGTACGGTTCCGGTTGTGGGCCCCGGCGGCGCGCCAGGTCGACGTGGTGCTGGAGGATGAGGGCGTGGTGGTCCCCATGGACGCCTTGGAGGGCGGCTGGTTTCAGGTCACGAGCGGGCAGGCACGCCCGGGAAGCCTGTATCGTTACCGCATCGATGGCGACCTGCAGGTCCCGGACCCGGCATCGCGCTTTCAGCCGCGCGATGTGCATGGCCCAAGCGAGGTGGTGGATGCGCACGCCTTTGCGTGGGGCGATGAGGGGTGGCGCGGGCGCCCGTGGGGCGAGGCGGTGGTCTACGAGCTTCATGTCGGCACCTTCAGTCCCGAAGGGACGTTTGCAGGCGCCATGGCGCTCCTGCCGCGACTGGCCGCGCTTGGGGTGACGGCCATAGAGCTCATGCCGCTCGGCGATTTCCCAGGGCGCGCCAACTGGGGCTATGACGGCGTGTTGCCGTTTGCCCCCGACAGCCGTTATGGTCGCCCCGAGGACCTGAAGGCCCTGATCGCCGCCGCCCACGGTCTTGGGCTCATGGTGTTCGTCGATGTCGTTTATAACCACTTCGGCCCGGACGGAAACTATCTCGGCGTCTATGCCCCCGAGTTTTTTACCTCGCGTCATCGTACGCCGTGGGGCGATGCCATAAACTTCGATGGACCGGGCAGCGCCGCGGTGCGTGCCTACTTTACCGCCAACGCGCGCTACTGGCTTCACGAATACCATTGCGACGGTCTGCGTTTCGATGCCGTGCATGCCATCGTCGACGATTCGCCGCAATCGATATTAACCGCCATCGCCGAGGCCGTGGCACCGCTGCGGGCGCACGGGCGCCACATCCATCTGGTTTTGGAGAACGAGAACAACGAGGCGGGCCATCTCAATGGTAGCGACGGTCCCCAGGGATTCACCGCGCAATGGAACGATGATATTCACCACGTCCTGCATGTACTTTTGACAGGCGAGGGTGACGGCTATTATGCGGATTACACGGATGACCCGGCCGGCCGGCTCGGCCGCTGCCTGACCGAGGGCTTCGCCTACCAGGGCGAGTGGTCGGCGGTCCGTCAAGGGGTGCGCGGCGAATCGACGCGCGGACTGTCGCCGGCGGCGTTCGTGGGATTTCTGCAAAATCATGACCAGATCGGAAACCGCGCCTTCGGGGAGCGCATAACGGCGCTCGCGTCACCCGCGGCGGTGCGCGCGGCCACTGCCGTGCTCCTGCTCGCGCCCTCGCCACCCTTGCTGTTCATGGGTCAGGAGTTTGCCTGCAGCCGGCCGTTTCTGTTTTTTTGTGACTTCGGGCCTGAACTCGCTTGCGCCGTGACCGAAGGACGGCGCCGGGAATTCGCGCGTTTCCCGGAGTTTGCCGACGAATCGCGTCGCGCCCATATCCCGGATCCCAACGACCCCGCAACATTGATGAGGAGCCGGCTCGACTGGACCGAGGCGGAGCGCTCGCCGGGCCGGGATTGGCTCACGTTCCATCGTGATCTGCTCGCAACCCGTGCGCGCCATGTCGGCGCACGGCTGGCCGTAGGCGAGGTGCGCGCTTTGGGCTTTAATCGCTTCGGCGCGCGCGGCCTGACCGTGGACTGGCGTTTTGCCGACGGCGCGCAACTGCATCTTGCCGCGAATCTGGGGGACGCGGAGGCGGTCGTGTCGGATCGCGTGAGTCCGGCGCCCGTGACCCTCTATGAGACGTGCGCGCCGGCCGGAGGGCGGCTCGGTCCCTGGGAGGTCCGCTGGGGCCTATGGCCGGTTGCGGCCGACACGGCGGCAGGCGGTCCGTGAGCCGGCGTCCGAGTGCATGGCGCGCGGCATCGCCGGCCCCTGGGCAGGCGCATCACGGGTACCCCGTGCGCGCCACTTACCGCTGGCAGTTTCACAAAGGCTTTGGTTTTCGCGATGCCATACGACTTGTCCCGTATCTGGCCGAACTCGGTATCAGCCATTGTTACGCCTCACCGTATCTCAAGGCCCACGCCGGCAGCAATCATGGCTACGATATCGTCGACCATACACACATCAATCCCGAGGTCGGCACCGAGACCGAACGCCAAGCCTTCGTGCGCGCACTCAATGCCCACGGGCTCTACCAGATCCTCGATGTCGTCCCAAACCATATGCGTGTCGACGATCCGGAAAACCGCTTGTGGTGGGACGTACTGGCGCTCGGGAGGCGGTCCCGGTTCGCGCATTATTTCGATATCGATTGGGTGACGCCCGAGCGGCCCTACGAGGACAAGATCGTCATCCCGATCCTCGGCGGACCTTATGGCGAGGTGCTGGAGGCCGGCGCCATCGTCCTCGATTTCGATGCCGGTCACGGCGGGCTCGTCGTGCGCTATTACGATCACCTGCTGCCGCTTAGCCCCGGATCCTATCCGCAGCTTCTGGCAGAGGTTGCGCAATCTGTCGAAGGCTTGGGCCCTGGCGACGAGGCCATCGGGCAGGAGATATCGAATCTCATCGCGCTTTTCGAGCGCGTCTCGAGTCAGATCACAGACGGCGCGGTAGCCGCCGAGTCGGTCGGCCTTGTCACAGAGGGCGTGAGTCGCATGGCTGCGTGGGTGGCTGGGCATGCGCGCTGCGCCGAGGCCTTGAAGGCGGTACTGGCGCGCTATAATGGGGATGAGGGCGCGGGCACGCACCGCTACGACGCCCTGCATGCGCTTTTGGAACAGCAGGCCTACCGGCTGGCGTTCTGGCGCGTCGCCGGGTACGAGATCAACTACCGGCGCTTCTTTGATATCAACGAACTCGCCGCGCTGCGCATGGAAGACCCCGAGGTGTTTGCGGCAACGCACGAACTGATCGGCCGCTGGATTGCCGCCGGTGATGTGACCGGACTTAGGATCGATCACCCTGACGGGCTGCGCGATCCGCGCGACTATTGCGCGAGGCTTCAGGACTGGGCACGGGATCGGCGGCAGGCCAAAGGGGCGGTTGCCGCGACCGACCCCGGGCCTTTGTATGTAGTGGTAGAGAAGATCCTGGGGGCCGATGAATCGTTGCCCAGGGATTGGCCGGTCCATGGCACAACCGGCTACGATTTCACGCGCCTTGTGAACGGCGTGCTCGTGGACGCCGATGGGGAGACGGGCATCGATGCGGCCTACGAGGCGTTCGTGGGTGGCCATGACCACTACGTAAACCTGCTCTATGAGTGCAAGGCACTCATTATGCACACCATTCTCGGCAGCGAGATCTATACCTTGGGGATTGCGCTCGATCGCATCGCCGAGCGTGACCGGCGGACACGGGATCTTACGCTATCGGCGCAAAGAACCGCGCTCTTTGAGATCGTGGCGTGCCTGCCCGTGTACCGTACCTATGTGACTGCAGACGGTGTGAGTGCCGCGGATCGTGCCGTGATCGACGCAGCATGCGCGCAGGCCAAGGAGCGTAATGCGCTCGTGGAGCCGGCGGCGGTCGATTTCATTCATGACCTGTTGCTGCTCGAAGGTCTGGACGCGCGCCCCGCCGAGGAGCGTGGCGAGATCCTGGAGTTCGTGGGGGCGTTTCAGCAGTACACAGGTCCGGTCATGGCCAAGGGCCTCGAGGACACGCTCTTCTACCGCTATAACCGCATGGTGTCGCTAAACGAGGTGGGAGGCGACCCGTCGCGTTTCGCGGTGTCGTGCGCGGACTTCCATGAGGCCAACATCGAGCGCCTGCGTGATCATCCCGGGACACTGCTCGCGACCTCCACCCATGACAGTAAACGCAGCGAGGACGTACGCGCGCGGTTGCATGTCCTGTCCGAGATCCCGGAGGCGTGGGGCAAGCGTGGGCAGTGGCTGAAGGCGCGACACATGGCCTTCAAGGGCTTAGATGGGACGGCGCCGTCATGGCGCGATGAATATCTCTTTTATCAGACCCTGATCGGTATCTGGCCCCTTACCCCCGGTCCTGAGGCATGGGCCGATATGCGCGGGCGCCTCAAGGATTATGTGTTGAAGGCCGCGCGCGAGGCCAAGGCCGAGACGAGCTGGGTCAAGCCCGCCCCCGAGTACGAGGGCGCCGTGGCGGCGTTCGTAGACGCCGTCACCGACCCTGTGACAAACGGCGAGACACTCACCGCGCTCGCGGCCTTCATCGCCCCGATCGCGCGCACCGGGCTATGGACGGCACTAAGTCAGGTGGCGCTGAAACTCACCGTGCCCGGGGTCCCGGACTTCTATCAGGGGACCGAGTTGTGGGATTTTCATCTCGTAGACCCTGACAATAGGGGCCCGGTGGACTACGAGTGCCGTGCCCATATACTGGCCGAGGTCGCGCGCTTCGATGACGAGGATGCCGCCGGACGCGCGGCTTTGCTGGCCGCGTGGCTTGCGCACCCCGAGGACGGGCGTGCCAAGATGCACCTGACCCGCCGCCTTTTACATTTGCGGCGCGCCTATCCCCGGCTGTTTGCCGAGGGGCACTACGAGCCCCTGCAGGTCGAGGGGCCCTATGCCCGGCATATCGTGGGTTTTGTCCGCCACAACGAAGAGGCGGCCATGCTCGTGGTCGTGCCCCGCCATTACTGGGCACTTACCGAGGGCGGCCTGCGCCTGCCGCTGGGACGCGCGGTCTGGGACGCGACACGCATCCTGCGACCCGCAGACCTTGCGCCGTCGTCATGGCGCGATGTCTTGACGGGCGAGATCGTGACGTCATCCATGACCGACAGCGGTTCTTGGGAGATCGCCGCGATCGTGGCGCGCTTCCCCATTGCGGTCCTGATCGCGCCTACGGACGGGCGGGACGACGCCCGCGGATGAGTGTCGCGGGGCCTGGAGGCGGCCTGCGTGATACCCTAAGGCCCCGGAGTTCCCGCGACAATTGAGGTGGGGCGGTCAATGGCCAAGCAATACGCGCATATCCCTGAACACTGGGCGCGCTTTATAACGGAACAGAAGATCTTCTTCGTGGCCACCGCCACGTGCGACTCGCGCGTCAATGTCTCGCCCAAGGGATTGGACAGCCTGCGCATCCTCGATCCCAATCGCGTGGCGTGGTTGAACCTCACAGGTAGCGGCAACGAGTCCGCGGCCCATGTCCAGAGCGATGCGCGCATGACGCTCATGTTCTGCGCCTTTAGCGGCGACCCCGTCATCCTGCGACTCTACGGTACCGCGCGCGCTGTCCACCATACCGACCCCGACTGGCCGGTACTTGCCGCGCTCTTTCCGCCGTTGCCCGGCGCCCGCCAGATCTTCGATGTCGCGATCGATCTCGTGCAGACCTCGTGCGGCTTCGGGGTACCGTATTTCGACTTCGTCGGCGACCGGCCGGACCTGCGCATCTGGACCGAGAAGAAGGGCGAGGAGGGTGTGCGGCGGTATTGGCACGAGCGCAACGCCGTCAGCCTAGATGGCATAGAGACCGGGATCGCCGACAAGAACCGCTCCTGATCGCCCCGGCCCTCGTAAGCCGCCGGCGCCCGGGTTTGCCGGGCGGCCATCATGATCTGGCGCGCGCCAAGTCCCGCCGGTCGGGGCGGGGAAGGATCCTGCGGGGACAAGGCGCTGAATGCTCTTCGCGCGATGCGCGAGGTGGCCGTCAACAACGAGAAAGATGGGGTGACCCATGCCTGCCCGTAAGCCCTTGCACAAGGTTATGACGGCTCGCCACCCTACAGGACGGGGCTTCCGGCTCCACCGGCCGTTGTCGCCACGAATTGTGGCGGTCTCATAGCCTCCATGGGCAGAGACCGACGGTCCTGCGGCCTTGAGCTGCACCCTGATCGCGGATATTGGCCCCCACACGCGTCATTGGGGCGCGGATCCTCAAGGGTTCGATTGTAGCCATGCCCTGACCCGGGCCGGGTCCTGATAGACCGGGAACAGGGCCCAGGGCCTGTGCAGGGTGCTGACCGGCAAGCTGGGATGCGACGGTTCGACCCGTTCGATTCGTTCGCCACCGGTCCTGCCTGGGCGCTCGTGACCAAATTTGCCGTGCAAGCCCCGGTTTTGGCCGTGGGGGGATTCAGAAGATGTTCTTCTCGACTGTCGGCCGTCTGATCTTCGCGCGCCGCGCCTCGCTGGGACGCGAGACCGTGTCCGGGACCGCGTCGGCAGCGACGGCATCGTTCTTGGGGGTCTTTGACGCAGGGTTTCACGAGTTGCGGGGCCATGAGCCTCACCGTGTGTCCTGGCGCCGCGGGTTTTCGGGCCCCATACGTGGGCACGGCCACAGGCCTCCAGGGCGATGAGGCAAGGCTTATGGCTGGAGAAAGACGTGCGCCTTTGAAGGCGTTTGCATAGTTTTTGACAGCTGCCTTGCCGTGGGCCTTGACACCATGGATGGCAAAAACCGCCTTTACCAGACCCATTCCCATCGTTGCGATCTTCATGATCGTCTCCCCTTATGGCGAGGGTGTTCACGCCCTTCACGGTGGCGCGCGTGATGTCGTTCAGGGAGGGACGACCATTCCATCGCTTAAGCTCGTGTCCAGGAACTGGGATCCAGGCATGGATCCCAGACGCCGGCGGCTCGTCCGCTATTCGTGTCTGCTGCCCCCGATAACGATCCGCGTGACCGATCGCGCGCGGCGAGTCCCGTGGCACCGACCCGTCGATCTTTTTTATGGGTACTGTGGCAAAAATCTTCTTGGCGTATTGCGATTTCGCATATTATTATATGCGCCAATGATGTATAGGAGCCCGCCGCATTGGGGCTCCTGTCCGTTCGCCCAAGGAAACGCGCGGGAGGCGTCACGATGCTGGCCAGGCGGTACGATATGATTGCACGCAGGATTGGGCATCTCGCCCGGTCCCTGGTTCCTCTCTCCCTGCTATTTCTTTCCGGTTGTTCCGCCCATGGCCTTGCCCGACAATTCCTGATCTTCCGGCCGGCGGGGCCCCTGTCGGCGGCCGATATGCGATTTACGATCCTCGATGTCGCGGTCATGCTCGGGATCATTGTCCCCACGGCGATCATAACCACCTACTTTCTGCTGCGCTATCGCAAGACCAACACTAATGCCACCTATGACCCCCACTGGTCTCATTCGAATCTCATAGAACTCATAGTGTGGGCGATCCCGCTGCTCACCGTGGCGATGCTCGGCTATGAGTCGTATAAGGGGACCTATGCGGTCAATCCCTACGATCCCCGCATGATCAAGACCAAGACCGCATCGGCCGCCAATCCCGGGGGCGCGCCTCTGAACGTCGATGTCATCACCACCGACTGGCAATGGCTGTTCGTCTATCCAAAGCAGCATATCGCGGTCGCCAATGAACTCGTGATTCCGCGCGGGATGCCGGTGGTATTTCATATGACGTCGGCCACCGTCGTGAATGACTTCTTCATACCCAACTTGGCCGGCATGATCGATGTCATGCCTGGTATGCGCACAAAGCAGGTGCTGGTGGCCGACAAGATCGGTCAATACAGGGGATATTCCGCGAACTTCAGCGGCGCCGGCTTCTCGTGGATGGGGTTCAAGACGCATGTGGTGAGTAGCGCGCACTTTACGCGCTGGATCCAGTCGATCCAGAAGTCTCCGCGGCACATGGACTATGCGCAGTTCAATAAATTCGCCAGACCCACGACGAATATCGATGGCAAGACCCCCGCATTTTCGCATGTCCATGCGCGCCTCTTCGATCAGGTGATCAAGGGGGTGCTTGACGGCAAGGTCTATACCACGCGCATGCCGCCGCCCGGAGCCGCATAGGGCTCGGGATTTGTGTGTCGGGCTGACCCCGGCTGTGGTGCGTCGCTTAGTGTGTCTCGCTTAAAGAGGAGTGTCCGATTATGGTGAACGTGCAAGGACCCTGGAGCCCGCTCTTAGGGCGTTTGTCGCTCGGGGCGATCCCAGACAACCCCATTATCGCTGGCGCGTTCGTGTTCGCGGCCGTGCTTGGCGCGGTCATCCTTGGCTACCTCACCTTCGGACACAAGTGGGGCTATCTCTGGCGCGAGTGGCTGACCACGGTCGATCATAAGAAGATCGGGGTCATGTACATCATCATTGGGCTTGTGATGCTGTTTCGCGGCTTCATCGACGCCCTCATGATGCGCACCCAGCAGGTGATGGCCTGCGGTCCGCATTCACCTGGTTTCCTCGGGGCCGCGCATGGCTATCTCCTGCCCTACCACTTCGACCAGATCTACAGCGCGCATGGGACCATCATGATCCTGTTTGCCGCGACCCCGATCCTGGTCGGCCTCATGAACGTCGTCGTGCCTCTGCAGATCGGCGCGCGCGACATGGCGTTCCCGTATCTCAACGCCCTCGGACTGTGGCTGACCGCGGTGGGTGCGGCGCTCATCATGCTATCGCTGTTTGTCGGGGACTTCTCGCATGCCGGCTGGGTCGGGCTTACGCCCTTGACCGAGATTGCCTACAGTCCCGGCGTCGGTGTGGATTACTGGATGTGGGCGATCCAGATATCGAGTGTCGGCACGACCCTCGGCGCGGCCAATCTCATCGCGACCATCATCAAGATGCGTGCCCCCGGCATGACCTGGTCGCGGCTACCGATTTTCACCTGGACTGCGCTTAGCACCAACATCATTGCGCTTACCTCGTTTCCGGTCCTGGCCGTGGCGCTCGGTCTGCTCGGTGCTGACCGCTACTTCGGGACGCACTTCTTTACCGCCGGGCTTGGCGGCAATCTCATGCTGTACTCCGATCTGTTCTGGATCTGGGGTCACCCGGAGGTGTACTTTGTGATCCTGCCTGCGTTCGGCATGATGTCGGAGATCATCCCGACGTTTGCCGAGAAGCCGCTCTTTGGCTACGCGACCATGGTGGCGGCGAGTTTCGCCATCGCCGGAGTGTCGTGGTCGGTGTGGCTGCATCACTTCTTCACCATGGGCGCGGGGCCGCAGGTCAACACCTTCTTCAGCATCGCCACCATGGTGGTAGGAATCCCGACGGGCGTGAAGGTCTTTAACTGGGCGTTCACCGTCTATCGTGGGCGCAGTCGCTTCGACACCCCCATGCTATGGGCGGTGGGGGCGCTCTTCATGCTGCTCATCGGAGGTCTCACTGGCATGATGCTGGCGATGCCGCCAATCAACTACAGCGTCCATAATAGCGTGTTCGTTGTGGCGCATTTCCACACCATGCTGATGGTGGTGATCTACGGCATCATGGGCGCCGTGAACTTCTGGTTCCCGAAGGTCTTCGGTTTCAGGTTGAATGAGGCCCTGGGCAAGCGCTTCTTCTGGTTCTTCACCGCCGGGACCATCATGGTGTTTATCCCTATGTATACCTCGGGCTTCATGGGCATGACCCGGCGCCTGGATTATCTCTCCAATCCGGCGCTGCTGCCCTTTGAGATCGCCGAAGAGATTGGCATCGGGTTCTATGTCGTGTCGATCTATTACTTCGTACGCCAGCTTTATGTGAGCATACGTGACCGCGCCACCACGCGCGTGGGTGCCGATGCCTGGGGGAGCGCGCGCACGCTCGAGTGGCTCACGCCTTCGCCGGTGCCGTTTTACAACTATGCCGTGACCCCGCGCGTGCATGCGCGCGATGAGCTCGTGTGGCGCCGCGAGCAGGGGCTGGAGGGGGCGACGGTCACTCAGTATGAAGACATCCCCATGCCCAAGAATACCCCGGTACCGCTTATCATCGGGGCGTTCGCGCTGGGCCTTGGATTCGGGCTCGTATGGCGGATATGGTGGCTCACCGATGTGTCGCTGCTGGCCATCATTCTGACTGTGATCGCGCGCTCCTTTGTGCGCGATACGGACTATATGGTGAAGGCCGGTTTCGTGCAGGAGACTGAACGGCGGCTTCGGCGCAATGCGCCTGGGGGGTCACGCGAGGGCGAGACGCGCGGTGGCATCGATATGTTCCGTCCGCATGAGTCGAATCCCTGACTGGGGCAGGCGAGCGGGCGATCATGGTTTGGTAGCAAGGGTGAGGATAGGTGATGGCGACGGCAAGCGGTGGTATGGATTCGGCGGCTGACGGTCTCTGGGAGGCCCATTATCACCATGATGTGATAGCGACGCGTACGCTCGGTTTCTGGCTGTATATGCTGAGCGATGCGATGATCTTCGCAGGTCTGTTCGCGGCGTATGGGGTGTTGAGTCATAGCTACAATGCCGCCGGGGGACCGACCCTCCATACCGTGGTGGATCCCTTGTCGGCCTATGGCGAGACCCTCGCAGTGTTTACGAGCGTGCTCGCTTATGGCGGCGCGATGGTGGCGTTGAAGCACAATAATCGCACCGGGGTGCTTTTCGGTCTGGGTGCGGCGTTTATCCTGGGTGCGGTATTTCTGGGGCTCGAGATCCAGGATTTCGCGCAGCTCTTCCATGCCGGCATCTACCCGCAAGACAGCGGCTATTTGTCGGCGTTTTTCGCGCTGGTCATGACCCATGGCCTGCACATGGCCTTCGGGCTATTGTGGATGGCGGTGCTGTTCGTGCAGGTGGCCACCCAGGGCTTCACTGATAAGACCGTCTACCGGCTCTTGAACCTGAAGCTCTTCTGGCACTTCCAGGCCGTCATCTGGGTCCTGGTATTCACCTTTGTCGATATGCGAGGAGTGCTGTAATGGCGCACGATGTCCATGATCCCTTGAAGCATCCCGAGGTCCAGCTGGCAAGCGGCCGGGCCTATGTGGCGGCGTTTTTGATCGCTACCATCCTTATGACAGTAGCGCTTTATATCGCCCGGCACCCGGCAGTCGCACCCCACACCCTGCTTGTCCTGTCCGGCCTGGCAGCGCTTGTGGTCGCAGTCCAGTTACTGCTGTTGTTGCAGCTCAACCTGTCGTCGACCCAGATCTGGACTACGGTATCGTTCGCGCTTGCCTTTCCGCTGTTTGTGATCGCCGTAGGGCTCAGTATGTGGATGTTCCAATCCTTGGATGCACGCACCATGCTCATGGGGCTCATGCACTAGACGTCGGGGCAGCGCCCAAGGGGTATCCGCTCAAGGGCGCCGCAAGGCGGTGGGGTGTTGGTTTAATATCCCTCTTGCGGTATTGTCCGCGTGCAGCCCCGGTGGGCCGACGAGGAGGATATGGAACATAAAAATTCCGAGCACCATGTGGTGCAGGGCGAGGTCACGACTGCAGTCCGCGTGGCCAATGTATTCATCGCGGGGCTCATTTTCGTGGCCATCGCCGCCGGGATATGGCGTGGCACCACATCGGTAGCCATGGGTCGCGAGGCCTGGGTGCAGGCGCTCATGCTCACCCAGGTGCTATTTGCGATCGCCATTATCTTGCTGGGCAGCCTCGTTGAGGGGTTTGGATTCGGGCTATCCTTGGGAACCCGCTGGCCGTATACCCGTAACATCCTGACGCTTCTCGTGCGGGGGGATCCAGAGGCGGCCCATAGGGTGGTGGCGACGACCCTGGGCCTGATTGGGGTGGCGCTCGTGGTTTTGCATCCTGACGCCGCGACCATCACCGGACTTGCGCTGATCGTGGCCACCGCACTCTTTGGTATGGGGACCCTGCATGTCCTGGCGGGCCGGGCGCCGGCGTTCGTGCATGGCACGCATGGGCTTTTGGCCTACAGCGTGCTCGTATCCTATCTCGTGGGGCTGCGTTACCCGGACATCCATTTTCTGCAGTATCTTGATACCAGTATTGCCCTGCACGCGGTATTTCTGGCGATCTTCCTGGGCGGTATGACCACCGGCCAGCGCGGCTTCGGGCAACCCATCGAGCCATTCGTCGCGCCTAAGCGCGCTTCGCAGTGGACGGTTGCAATCCACATTCTCGCGGCGTTGCTGGTCGTGGGCACCCTCGGATGGATGATGCCCGCGTATCCCGTGGCCTTTTATCTTGCGATCGCGCAGTTCGCGGTCGGGTTCTTACTGTTCCATGGTGTGAACTTGCGCCCCAAGGCCCCGGGCGCGGTAGTGGTGTTCCATCAGGCCATGGTACTCGCCATCACCTTGGCGATCGTATTGAACTGGCAGGTGTAGGGGCCTTCGCGGCGGACGGCAGGAGGGTTCATGACAGCAAAGGCAGTGAAGGGGTCGGTGGCGTCGGCCGCGGGTGGCAGTGTCGCGATGGCCGTGGTCCGCGATCTCCTGGTGCTCGCCAAGGCGCGCGTGGTCTCGTTGTTGGTGTTCACAGGCGCGGTCGGGGCGGTATTGGCCCCGGGCTTTTCGCAGCATCTCCTGGGCGCGGGCGCAGGTCTCCTTGGCATCGCGCTGGCCGGCGGTGCGGGCGGCGTCATCAATCAGTTGATCGAGCCGTCGCTGGATCAGCACATGCGCCGTACTCGTCAGCGGCCGCTTGCCGTCGGCCGGATCTCGCGACCTCGCGCCGTGATGTTCGCCGCCGCACTGTTCACGGCATCGGTGCTCGTGCTGCTATTGGCGACCAATCTCTGGACGCTGGCCTTCACGCTCATCGGCACCCTCGGTTACGGGGTGATCTATACGGTCTACCTAAAGCCCAATACCCCTTGGAATATCGTATGGGGCGGTATCGGCGGCGCGCTGCCACCGATCATAGGTTGGACGGCCGCCGGCGGCGCACCCGACGCGCTGCTGCCATGGAGTCTGGTGGCGTTGGTGTCGGTGTGGACCCCGGCGCATTTCTGGCCGCTTGCGATCTGCTGCCGCGAGGACTACGCCCAGGCCTGCATTCCGATGCTGCCGGTGACGCATGGTGTCGACCGCACGCGCCGCGAGATCGTGAAATACGCCATCGCCACCCTTATCGTGAGCCTGATCCCGGTCATCGCCAACGGGAACGTCCTGTACGCGGTGGCGGCTGCCGGTCTCGGGTTCTACTATCTCGGCATGACCCTGAAACTGCGACGCATGCCCGTGGATGACGGCATGGATCGCTATGCGCGGCGCGTGTTTCAGGTCTCGATCAGTTACCTGTTCGCGTTGTTTACCTTGCTCGTCATCGGTCATTACATGGGTCCGAGCGGCGTCGTGCGCGAGGCTGGCACGGCGGTGCGCGCGCTCGGTCATCACATCCTGGGCCAGATCAGCCGCGCCTGATCCCAGGCGCGGCTGCGGGGTTGGGCCTCTGTCGGTCACGAACGCAACGGGAAGTGCGGGTTTACGCTCTTCACCGGTAGGGCATTGATCCAGTCCCACGAATTGCCGAGATAGATCGTGCCGCCGACGATGGTCGGACTCACGATCCCGAAGCGCCCGCCGATATGGCGGTGGCCGATGACCTTCCCGGTCTTGGGATTCAGGGCATAGACATCGGGACCCGTCGAGATATAGAGGACGCCCTGGTAGTAGGTCGGCGCGCCGCGTCCTGCGCCCGCCGGGCCGGCGTCAGGCACATGCCAGGTCCACATCACGTGTCCGGTGCGCGCGTTGATCGCCTCATAGTCGGAGGTGATTGGCGAACCGACGTAGACCACGCCGTGGATGATCATGGGCACGCCGCCCTTGAAGGCCGGGACCTTGGGGCCACGCCCCATATTGTGGGTCCACAGGACCTTTCCGGTGCGGGCGTTATAGGCGCGCACGATAGTGGTAAGCGTTGGGTGGCCGTCTATCAGGCGTGGATCGGCCACCGCATCCATGACGACGATGCCATGACGCACCGCCGGTGAGACATCGCCCATACCGGTATTGGCGGCCCCCGGGATGCTCGCCTTCCATAGCACCCGGCCGGTACGGGCGTCCAAGGCGTAGAGGTCGGGGACTACGGACATGGACACGAACACGCGATGGTGCCAGGCGGCCGGGCTCGACATATTGGCGATCCCACCGACGTGGGTCATCCAGCGTTTGTGGCCGGTGCGCGCGCTGATCGCATAGATGTTGCCATCTCCGGTACTGATATAGAGCGACCCATAGGCATAGGCCGGTGTGGGCATGGCGTCGCCGGCGGTGGGGAAATACCACAGTAGCTTGCCGTTGTGGGCGTTCAGGCAGTAGACGCCATTGTAATCGATGTCCTTGCCGCGCCCGGCGGCCTGGGGGTCGCGGGCATAGAGGGTGACGTTCGCGAAATTGAACGATACGCTGCCCGCCGACAGGTAGACGCGGTTGGCATTCACGAGTGGATTGCCCATAAGGTTGTTGCCGACCGGGCTTGCCCGCCAGATCAGCCGTCCGGTACGGGCATTGACCGCGTAGGCGAAGGTATCGTCGCTCTCTGCGTAGACCACGCCTTTGACCACAGACACCCCCAGGGCGTTGCCATAGAACTGGGTCTGCACCGGCAAGGCCTCCTTCACACCGTAGATGCGTGCGCCGAACGGCTGCTTGTCGGTGAGTGGCCAGGCGCGCGCCTCAGGGAAATTCCAGGACACGCCGTTGCGGATCCACGCCGGCGCATGCGCGGATACGGCGAACGCGGCGTTATGATTCGGGCCGCCATAGGCATGGGTCCAGCGCTTAGGTCCCACGCGGTCGGCGGGGGCCGGTGCATTGCGCGGGAAGTAGACGGTCGCGAACGGACCGAAGGGATCCAGCAGATTGTTTCCGGGATCGTGTGGGACGCTCAAGGGTGCGGCCCAGGAGGCGGATGCAATCGCGAGCCCAAGCATGCTCGCGGCGAATCGAAAACGGCGTATCGGCATAGGCATACTCCTCTAAAATTGGCAATGTCAGTACGCATTGCGCAGTCCTCCCTCCGCTAGAGGACTGATGCCAGAGGCGAATTATTCCCCGGAGTCGGACGCATCCATGATGGCCTACTTGAGATCGCCGCACCTCCCGGAGGGCCTACAGGGATCGGAGATGAGCGAAAGGATAAACTCAGCACCGCGCCTTCCGGTTTCCCGTAAAGACGCTTCACCATGGTATCGGGAACCAAGGTCCATGAGGCACTCAATGCTTGGGTGGTCTTCGCGAGATGCCGGTCGAGTCGCGCTAACCCCGCCAACGCATCGATTCGTAGACGACATGGACCGTTACGCGCGGCGGGTATTCCAGGCCTCGATCAGCCCCCTGTTTGCCCTGTTCGTCTCGCTCGTCATCGGTCATTACCTCAAAGCAGCGTAAGGCCCTTCCCTCAAAGCACGGGTCCTGCCATAAGGCATGGCACCGTGGTGGGGCCTCCTTCCACTTACGCATGTCAACACGAGCACGGGGAATGTGCGGGCAGACATTGAGAATACTGTCATGGCGCGTCCTTACTAACGGACCTTTATAATAGACTAATATTCATATACACAAATAGAATACATTAGCCATCTCCTAACATCAGTCTCTTGTATGCGGAATAAAAAAATAATATAAAGCATATGAGGATGTTTGTGGCGTAATTGGCCCTATCGACTGGTCACAGTCTTATAGACCCAGACAATAAACCTGCACGATGTAGAACGCGAACGCGGCGCACGACACGAGAGCCCATACATCGAAGAGGTGGAAACCGCGGGTATGCTATAAAAAAATGCGCAAGAGATTCGGCCAAGGCGGACACTATCGCAACGTGTGTTGTACAAACACATGTGGGGCACTGCCAGGGACTGCAAAAAGTCCAGAACCGATAAGGCCAGCCCTTACGACCATCATCGGAAAACACGTGGCGTAAGTTATGCGGCTTGTGGCCATTGTCTTGTGCGCGACGGGTCTATGAGTTGACGTAGGGATATCTCAAAAGACGCAACGGGTAGGAATGCAAAGTCGCCATTATCAGCGTCGCGGTCAGGGAATGAAGTGATCATCCTAGATTGCGTGGACCATGCCCGAGGGGTAGGCCCGATGGCAATGCCTGACGCCGGGTGCGCCGACACGTACGGCGTCTCCACGACGTTGCGGCGGCTTGAGAGCTTTTACAAAAATGCCCTGGCCGTGGCGCGCGCCACCAAAGCCCGTACGCGCTTGGTGGGCGCCCTGCGCGCGCGGGCGAAACTATCGTTGGGGCGGTATACCCTCGCCCGTTGGGGCTTAGGTATGTCATCGGGCGCCAGGCGGGGAAAGGAGGCCCACGTTGTTATGCACAGATCCTTATAGGGGGAAAACGTCACGCGCGCTTCAAGCCGTCATGATGGGGTGGCAATAAGGTCAGACTGTGAGTGGCTACCCTGCGGATAGGAAATCGCTGTGGGCGCGATGGCATGCGGGCGCTGCTTCGCCTATTCCATGGGGGACAAAGGCACCAGACCTCATCGAAATTCCGAAAGGATGGCGGCGATCGATGCTTGACATTGCCGATTGTCGGACTTACGGTAGCGCGGTTATACCAATGAACTTTTGCGGATCGGGGGTTTGAATGGTTATATAGATGTACCATACAGGAGGAGTTGCCATGAAAATAAAACACGTTATCCCGCTGCTCGCGGTCGCCATGATGATCTCGCCTGCGGCCATGGCCCTGCCGGTCATGATCGAGGGCGCAGGAGGAGGTGGGCTCAATCCGTGGGCATTGATCGCCAACGGCAGCACCAAGCACATCGTGACACCGTCTGTCTTCGGTACGTTCGGCACCACGCCGCACTATGATCTCTATTCCGTGGGCGCCAACCTCTCCATCTCCAAGTATGCCGAGGTCTACTATGCGCACCAGTACATGGGCCTGCCGGAAAGCATGACGACTACACTGACCGGCGCCGCCAGTGGTGGAGTTCTTCCCAGTAATGTCACCGACTTGAACAGCGTCGAACAGGACATCATCGGCGGCAAGCTGCAGGTCTACCCGGGCAATGGGCTCATCCCGGCGGTCGCCGTGGGCATGAACTACCACATGACATCGGCACCGCTGCCCCTGGCCATGACGGCTCACGCCAACGGCGCCGACTACTATGTGACCGGGACCGGCATCTATCCGTTGTTTAATAGCCACATCATTCTCAACGCCGACGTCTACATCACGCGATCCAACTACCTCGGCCTGCTGGGTCAGGGCGGCATGGGCCATCGCAACTACACCGCACAGGGGGGTGCGAGCGTCGGCTATTTCGTGGCCAAGGACGTGGTGGTCGGTGCCGAATGGCGCAGCTTCCCCGGCAACAATTTGGCAGCCGCCCAGGCCTATCTACAGCAAAAAATGAGCGACCCGGGCGTTAACCTGAAGCAAAGCGACTGGTATGACGGCTTTGTGGCCTACATGCCCAATCCGAAATTCTCGGTGGTGGGGGCCATTCTCGATCTTGGCAACATGGCCAATCTGCCCGGACATTCGGATAACGCCAACCAAAATGGCTTTTATCTCAGCATGAACGCCGCCTTCTGAGCGGTGGGGCGGTGCGCACATATCGTGCGACCGAGCCAGGGAGGGCGGGGCGAGGCGCCTCGCCCTCGCCCCGCTTCCTGGTATTGGCGCGAGCCTTCCTTGATCGATCTCCGCTTTTTCTGATCCCAGGCTGTGATTCATGGTCTTGTCGACCGCCTTTGTGTGTCCACTCAAAGCCCGGTCCGTGACGCGGTGCGGGATCGTGCGCGCAGGGGTCTGGGCCGGCCGCACCCCAACGTCTGGCGCAGGCCCGTGCCCTTGCAGAAGAAGCCCGGATGCGTTGGGTGTGCCTGTAAGGCAGCGCACGCGCGTGTAGCGGGCGTGGGTCTTGTCGGGGGCGGTGCGCCGCTTCATGGAATACTGGACATCGGCTGCGGTGGTCGGTGGTATGACCCGGTGCGCGACAAGCCCCGCCGTTATTCCCTTTGCAGGGTGCAACCCTCTTGCGAGGATGGCCTGTGCCGCATGCACATCGGCATGGGCTTCATGCCGACCACGCAATCATGACGTCGGCTGGATCCCTTAAGCCGCGTCGACGCCCCGTGCCCCTTGTCCAACAACGCGCCGCCTCATCCTGCCGTGGATCCACGTAACGACGTGGCTTCGCGAGTCCTTGCGCGGGTCAGCCGGCGCGTGGCGGATAATTGGTACGCCCGCTTGGCCTGGCCTCGTATTGTGGGAGGCCTTTATCGAGAAGCCGTGCTCGATCGGCACTTGCTACAAAGCCGCCCGCTGGCACTATCTCTGCGATACGCAAGGTCGCGGCACACACGATACGCAATCGCTGTGGCCCGCCCGCCACAAGCATCTGGGTCTACCCGCTTGCCCGGGACTTTCGCCAGAATCTCTGCAAAGAATAAGGCCTGTAATCCGATTATTTATCGATATCCATAGATGTCTCGCGCGTTGCCGCTGAAAAGATGTGTGTAATAGACAGAGCGTAACTACTTACCCCCATAACTATCAACAGCGACGCGGTGCGTGACAATATCAGCCAATATCACATAAGTGGTCTCAGGCGGGTTCCGCAAGGCACAATTCGCCCGGGCCTACTGCCGCATCTCCAGCTACCTGCGGACCATGGCCAACCAAGACCTCAATTCCCCTGATCGCCATCCAAATGGCGCTTTCCGGGGATCTGTATGCGGGACCGGGGGAGTAGTTGCGACAAAACGGGAATCAGTCAAGCGGCTTTCTTGGTCGATCGGGAAGCTCGACCACATCGCCTAACTCCATGACCTGGTTGGCGGGGAGGCGGAAGAAGTCGATAGCGGTCGCCGAGGCCTTGAGCATGACCGCGAACAGACGCTGGCGCCACAAAGCGAGCGAGCCACCGGCTTTGGGCAGGATGTGTTGGCGTGAGACGAAGTAGGTAGTGTCAGCGGAATTCCAGGTGAATGGAAGCGCGGTGCCCGCCAACAGTTTCGGGATGTCCGGGTGTTCCATGAAACCGTAGCGGGCGATGAGACCATAAAGCCCCTTACCATAGTCGTGGACCGCCGCGCGTTCGGCACGTGGGACGCGCGGTATGGGCTCGAACTGGATGGTCAGGATCACGACCCGCTCGTGCAGGACCTTGTTATGTTTGAGGTTGTGCAGCAGGGTATGGGGGATGCCGCCTACACGTACGGTCAGGAATACCGCCGTTCCTGGCACCCGGTTGATGCTGCTCGCTGTGATCATGTCCAGAAATTCTGGTATTGACAGGGATTCAGGCGAGAGTGCCTGTGTCAAGAGCTTACGGCCGCGTCGCCAGGTCGACATGAGGGTGAAGACCGCCAGCCCGATGGTGACCGGTACCCAGCCGCCGGCGACGAATTTTACGATGTTGGCGCTGAAAAAGACCCCGTCTATGAGTACGAAGAATCCCGAGAACAGGCCGGCCTTCCATAGCGGCCAGCGCCAGCTCTGGCGGGCGACGAAAAACACCAGGATGGTGGTAAAGAGCATGGTCCCGGTGACCGCCGTGCCATAGGCGAAGCTCAAGGCATTGGATGATCGGAAGGCGAGAATGATGAGGATGACTGCGATCATCAACGCCCAGTTCAGGCCTGGCAGATAGATCTGGCCGCGCTCGCTCGCCGACGTATGGTGGATAGTGAGCCGCGGCAGATAGCCGAGCATGGAGGCTTGACGGGTCGCTGAGTAGGCGCCCGTGATGATCGATTGCGAAGCAATGACCGTGGCGATCCCGGACACCAGTACCATGGGGATCGTAGCCCATCCCGGAAACATCTTGAAAAACGGGTTCTGGGCGGCCGCCGGATGCAGAATGAGCAACGCCCCTTGCCCGAGATAGTTGAAGGCGAGCGCCGGGAGCACCACGAAATACCATGCTAGGCGGATCGGGCGTGCACCAAAATGACCGAGGTCGGCGTACAATGCCTCGGCGCCGGTAACCGCGAGCACCACCGCCCCCAGGATCGTAAAGCCCCCGACGCCATGTGTCACCAGGATATGTAGGCCAAGCCATGGATCGAATGCGCGGATCACGGACGGGGCCTGTGCCACCCAGGCCGCCCCCGAGACGAGCAGGATCAGAAACCAGAAGAGCATGGCCGGGCCGAAGAAGCGGCTTATGGCCGCCGTGCCGCGCCTTTGTATCCAAAAAAGCCCGATGATGATGCCTACCGATAACGGCACTACCAGTGGGGTGAGGCGTGCCGACGCGATCTCCATACCCTGCAGCGCCGAGAGTACCGAGATCGCCGGGGTGACCGCCCCGTCTCCATAGAACAGGGAGGCCCCGAGGAGCCCCAGGGCGAAGATGAGCCAACGTGTGCGTGATCCCTCAGGCTGCCCGCGCGCGGCAAGCGCGGTGATGACCATGACACCACCCTCGCCGTGCTCGTCGGCGCGCATGACGAACCAGGCATACTTGACGGCCACCACCAGGATCAGGGTCCACAGGATGAGCGAGATGATGGCGAGCAGGTGCGCAGGGGTGGCGGGCATCGACAGCGCCGCCAAGCAAGCGCTGAGGGTGTAGAGCGGGCTCGTGCCGATGTCGCCGAACACCACGCCAAGGGCCGCCAAGGCCATCCACGGGACTCCTGCTTTAGCGTCTTCTGTCATGCGTTCCCCTACATCTGATGGCAGGCCCGCCGGGCGGGGCGTAGCCGGGCATGATAGCGAGTCATGCCCCTGTATCAAAGCCCGAGCCCGCAAGGCAGGACGCATTGTGTGCCGTGCGCCGGTCGGTCGCGACCAAACCCGAATAGCAGACCCTATCGCAGGCGCCGGTCCCTGAAAGGCCCTGTCGGCCACGACGACGGCCGGCGCCATACGCTAGGGTGACCAGACACGACGGCGAGTCAGGAGGGGCTTGGCGGATCAGGGATTGATACCGCCAACGGGGGCGCGACACGCGTGCCGTGTACCTCGCCATGGCGCTTCTGGCGGCTCTTGATAGCTGTACGCCTCATTAAGCGGCGCGGTTCGGTGGCTCATGGTGACCACGCAGGCGCGCAGCATGTAAGCGATGCGTATAGGCACGCGTTCCCGAAGGCGGTCAACCGAGCCCTGTGTGGCGGCGCTCACCGTAGCCGAAGTACTCGCGGTGGCGGTGGGGTATGTCTTGGAGCAGGACGGGCCCGGGCATGGCGGCGAGCTTCCCGGGATCGTCGGATTTCGGTCCGGCCGGATGAGCGTCTGGGAGACCCTCGGACAGTCGGTATTGTCGGTCACTGTGGTCGGCGGACGCATGGCCTCGGGCGCGGCCGTGGGTGCGTGGTCTATAACGCTTCTGTAGGGCGAGAAGCGTCCCGGAACGTGCACATGGCCCAAAAGGTCAGTGGGGCACAGGGGCCTTCCGGTGTCTCCCAGCTGCGCAAGGCCATGGCGCATGGCGCCCGATTACAGGCCAAGGGGGCCCGGCCACGCCAGGGCTTTGCGCACCCTCCGCGCACGGAGTGAGTAAAACGATTCGGTGCCCTCGCCACAGAGGCCTTGTCCGTCCAGCATAGGGTCGGCGGCGGTCCCCGCATGAAGGGGCTCAACCACGAGATTCCGCCGCCTTCCCGGCGGCCTTCCTCCCGATGGTCAGGGTCCAAGCGCAAGAGGCCAGGCCCTGGTATGGGGAAGCGTCGACCCAAGCGATCCTACCCACGCAACGCCGCCCTCTGGGCCGGCCATTGCCGGATAAGCGGAAAAGGCCCTGGCACCGACCACACCCCTGCCGGCATGGCGGCATCGTGTGGTCGCGATGACTATACGGCGCGGGTACTGTTGCGCCGGCTGGAAACATGATTGGCTGACATTGTCGGCCGTGCGCCGGTGAGTCCGCCCTCGGGGCGGGAACCGTGAGCTTAGGTCGTGGGCGTCTTCGTGTCCTTGCCAAGCCAACCCTGGAGCCGCTGGCAGATCTCGCGCGACAAGGCCGTACGCGTCGGTGGGGGCACCGTGGATCCGTGCCCGAATGCGCGTCAGGGTGGCGTCGCAGAATCCCCGTCCGGTAATCGGCATGCGGACAGGTTCGCGCCCCCCGGCGTCTTGCAAAACTGTGGGGCAAGATCAGCCGATAGGGTGGCGAGAGGCGCTGTCGGGCCCATTGTCATGGATCATTGACGGCATCCCTCAAAAGGCTTATAGCCGAGTCGGATGCAGTATGTTTTCCCTCTTTAGGGAAAATGGAGGCGACCATGCGTATCGAGCGAACCGATCCTATCACCGGCCACACCCTTACAGATCTGCAAGGGCACCCGTTTGTCATGGAGGGGGCCGGGCCCAATGCCTTGAAGATCTACTTTGATGACGAGGCGAGCAAGAAGGCCTATCTCGACATCATGACCGAACATCCCGGCTCGGATTTCACGGTCAATCTCGATAACCCGAGCCCCATGGGTGGTGAGGCGGATCGCACGCACTAGGGGAGTCGAGGTCTCGCCATCAGCTGTCCAGTCCGCATGCGCGCGCCCTGCGGCGCATGCGGCGGGGTGGGGTTGATATCGTGAGGTCGCGCGCTCATGCGCCGCCTGCCGAGGCCGCCGGGTGTGGACCCCTCAGGCCAGGGGCGCCGCGGCCACGGGCCTATGAAAGCGCGTGCCGCCACATCGCGGGCAGGGCGGGATGCGCCCGGCCGCGGCGAAATGCAGGCGTTCGTTGCAGTGGTCGCAGACGAGGGTACCGAGCCCCACCGTTTCCCCGGTATGATATTCGCTGGCTTCCGCCTGCAGGCGTATTTCATGGAGCGTCAGGAGCGTCTGGTCGGCGGCCTCGGAAAAGGCCTCCCAGAATCCTTGCTCGATGCGCGCGACATCAAAGCCCAGCCAGTCCCTTAGATCCCGGCCGGTCTCATGTCGATAGCGTGCGGCGTCCGTGAGATCGCGGCGCACCGAGCGCTCGAGCTCGGCCACATCGCCGCGACCCTTTCCGGCAGATGCGGCATGGCTGCCCCCGCCCAGCAGATGATAGAGGCTGGTGCCGCCCTCGCGTGCCTTGTGCAAGGCCTTCTCGAGCAGCTCCCGATAGGCCTCGCCCATGGTCTCTAGTTCATTATCGGATGGGGAACCGGTTTTCATGAATCTCTCCGATTGGGATCCGCGCAACGCATGCGTGATACTCCATTATGTTCTTACGATTCTGGTCTGGCGACCGGAAGAACGCAAGATGGGCGGGGGTGGCCGGGAATCATCTTGGGGGTCACGGAGGCCATCGACCATACGCCGGCGGATCGCCGCCTGTGATCACGGGCTCGCATACAGGAAAGAGGTGGACACGGGATCGGCGGTCGCCGCCATGGATACGGCGCCGGCCCCGGAAAGGCGCGGGCTTGCCTTGGCATCGGGCTAACCCGTCTTTCACGATTCACGGGGGTCGATCGGGTTAAAGACTCGGGTCCTAAAAGCCCCCCTACACCGCGGTCACGGCGACCTCCGGGCAATCGCATGGGGCGGTCATCTTGGGCGACGGCGTGGGCAGGTGCAACCGTAATGCGTCGAGAGGCAGGCAATGCTCAGGTTTGGGCTATATGGTGCGCGACAAGAGCAGGGTGCGGCTATCGGTCGCGGGGAATAGTGCCCACGAGGGCCTGTATTCGTCGCGTCAGCCCACGGCTTTTGCGGTCCACCTGGTGTGATGGGCCGCCGAATTGCCCGGACACACGCGCTTCCGGGTCTCCGGCGGCCCTGGCCGTCCTAGGACTTGTGGTAGGAAACGATGCGTTCGACCTCGTTGCGCGAGCCTAGGATGACCGGGACGCGCTGATGCAGTCCGCTTGGCTGGATATCCATGATGCGCTCGCGACCGGTGGAGCTTAAGCCTCCGGCCTGCTCGACGATGAACGACATGGGATTCGCTTCATACATGAGGCGCAGCTTGCCGGCCTTCTTCGGGTCCTTGGTGTCCTTCGGATACATGAATATCCCCCCGCGGATCAGGATGCGGTGCACCTCGGCGACCATGGAGGCCACCCAGCGCATGTTGAAGTTCTCACCGCGCGGCCCTTCCTTGCCCTGTAGGCATTCCTGGACGTAGCGCTGGACCGGCTCTTCCCAGAACCGCTCGTTGGAGGCGTTGATGGCAAACTCGTGGGTGTCGGGCGTGATGCGCACATCCCGGTGCGTGAGCAGAAATTCGCCGACGTCGCGATCGAGAGTAAAACCGTTCACCCCCTGGCCTGTGGTGAGCATGATCATGGTCGAGGGCCCGTAGAGGGCGTAGCCTGCCGCCACCTGCTTTGTGCCCGGCTGCAGGAAGTCGGCGGCAGTGGGTTCGCTTACACCTTCCGGGCAGCGCAGGATCGAGAAGATGGTCCCGACCGATATATTGACGTCGATATTCGAAGAGCCGTCCAAGGGGTCGAAGACCAGGAGATACTTGCCGCGCGGGAACTGGCTTGGTATCAGAAAGATGTCTTCCATCTCCT
>JAJZZU010000113.1 GCA_021797365.1 Pseudomonadota bacterium
GGTGCCACTTTCCAGTATGGCGCTGATGGTTCTGGCTACGCTTCCCCGACGCCCGGACGGGCGTGTGTGGGGAATGCGCCCGGAGTCGATGTCGCAGGCCTTTGAACGAGTCTGTAAGGGAGCCGGAGTGGAGAATATGACCTTCCACGACCTGCGCCATGAGGCGACCTCGCGGCTCTTTGAGAAGGGGCTGAACCCTATGCAGGTGGCGGCAATCACGGGCCACAAGACCCTGCAGATGCTGAAGCGGTATACGCATCTGAGGGCGGAGGACTTGGTGGGGATGTTGGGGTAAGGGGCGTCAGCCCCGCCTCCACACCGCCACCGCGGATAGGTCAATGATTGCCGACCGCACGGGCTGGCGCGGGTCCCTTCGCGCCTCCCTCTCCATCCTCTTGCGTGCCCGATACCGCCGCGCCGCCTCGGCGTTGCGGATGGCGCGCGGCACTGGGCTGGCGGGCCGCCCGCGCTCATTGCCGGCCGAACGGCCGGTGGGGGGGCTCGGTTTTGTCGTCGCCGACCCGGTTGCTTCCCGCTCTCGCGGATCCCTTTGTTTGCCTGCTCATGTTGTCGCTCCTATGCTGCTTCTGTGACCTATTATAGATGACGCATCATATATATTAAATCCATTTCGGTGATGCGTCATCGTAAAGATGGGCTTTTTCAGGGACGGTATGAGGGGGTCGGCGGAGCATGCGCCCCCGATGCTATCTCCCATGCCTCATTGTGGGCCGAACGGCCCATCGAGCGGGTCTGCCAGGCGGCCGGCATCGAGGGTCTGACCTTCCATGACCTGCGGCACGAGGCGACAAGCCGCTTCTTCGAGCAAGGCTTCAATCTCATGGAGGTCGCCGCGATCACTGGCCACAACACCCTGTCCATGCTGAAGCGCTACACGCATCTGTGCACCGAGGACCTGGCCAAACGCTTGCGATGAGCGAATGAGCGCCTCATAAGCCCCCGATTCACCCTCAGCGACCCTCTTGCCCCCGGCATAATCCCTGCAAGCCTGTTTTCAGGAGCAAGGACGATGCGACGGGGTAGCGATCAGGACGTGGCGGAACTTCTCGGGATCAGCGTGGACCGTCTCCGTAAACGCATCCAGGGAGACGAGCTTGTGCCTCCCTACATCCATATTCCCGGTACCAAGTCCCGCATCTGGGACATGGACGAGGTCGAGGGCTGGATGAGAGGCTTCCGGCGCGCGCCGCTTTCCGTGGTGCCGGCCATGGCGCGCGCGGCCCCTCCTGTGAAGCGCGGCCGTGGGCGGCCCCCCAAGAGCGCCTACCGGACCTGATCCGGCCCCGTCCGTTCCGGTTGCGTTTTGTCCGGGGCGTGCGACGATTCGCGCATGACCACCGTCCTTGAACGCCAACCATTATTCTCACCCCAGTCTTTGCCGGACGGTCTCCATCCCGTGCTCGCCCGGGTCTATGCAAGCCGGGTCCGCGATCCGCATGAGCTCCGGCTCACATGGGACGCCCTACCCTCCGCCGCCGCCCTACAGGACTTGCCTCGGGCGGCCGCGCGCGTGGCTCAGGCGGTGATCGACCGGGCACGCATCGTCATCGCCGGCGATTATGATGCCGACGGGGCGACCGCCACTGCAGTTCTCGTGCGCGCCTTGCGAGGTTTTGGTGGAGACGTGAGCTTTCTGGTGCCCGACCGGCGCCAGGAAGGCTACGGACTCACGGAGGCCCTAGCCGCGCGCCTCGCGGCCCTGAGCCCCCGACCCCAGTTGGTCGTGACCGTCGATAACGGCATCACAAGCCATGCGGGGATTGGCGTCCTCGCGCGCGTCGGCATCCCCGTGATCGTGACCGACCATCATCTCCCGGCCGAGACCTTGCCGCCCGCGTACGCCGTGGTGGATCCCCGGCGGGAGGACGACACCTCGGGGGCCGTCAACCTCGCCGGGGTGGGCGTGGCCTTTCTGTTGGCGGTGGCCGTCCGGGAAGTCCTCCAGGGACGCGGCTGGGAGGCCGCCCGGCCCAGTCTCGCGCCCCTCCTTCCCTTGGTGGCTCTAGGCACCATCGCGGATTGTGTCGTCCTGGACCGCACCAACCGACTGCTCGTTGCCCAAGGTCTGAGGATTCTGAAGGCCACCCGCGGTACGCCCGGGATTCAGGCCCTGGCGGCGGTCGCACGCCGGGCCCTCGCCACCCTCACCGCTGAGGATTTAGCCTTTGCCGTAGCCCCTCGCCTCAACGCGGCCGGTCGGCTCGAGGACATGACCCTCGGCATCCAAACGCTCCTGACTGACGACCCCGAGCAGGCGCGCTTAGGGGCCGAGCGCCTGGATGCCATCAACCAAGAGCGCCGGGCGATCGAGGACAGCATGCGCGAGCAGGCCGAGGCCCTGGTACGAGAGACCTTTCCGAAGGATGTCTCCGTGCCCGTATTGTGTCTGCACGACCCGTCCTGGCATGAGGGCGTCGTCGGTCTTATTGCCTCGCGCATCCGGGAGCAATGCGGGCGCCCGGTGGTGGCCTTCGCGGTCGGGACCGATGGCCTGCTCAAGGGTTCGGCCCGGTCGATCCCCGGGATCCATATTCGTGATGCCCTGGCCGCGGTCGCCGCCCGGCACGATGGCCTCGTGGTTCGTTTCGGCGGTCATGCTCAGGCGGCTGGGCTGACGATTGCGGTCGAGAATCTCGCGGGATTTCGGGAGGCCCTGCAAGACGCCGTGGCGTCCTGCGTGACACCGGATACGTTTTGCGACGTCGTCCTTACCGACGGGGCGCTCGCCGGCCATGAACGCACCCTGGAGACCGCCCGCGCACTGGAAGACGGCGGTCCCTGGGGGCAGGGCTTCCCCGCCCCGCGCTTTGTCGGAGACTTTACGGTAGCCGGGATTCGCCCGCTCTCGGAGGGACTGCACGCGAAACTGACCCTGGCCGATGCCCAAGGGGCTTTGTGCGAGGCCATTGCCTTTCAATGCGCTGCCCGGCTGCGCTGGACGCCTACGCCAGGCCCTGTCCGGCTCGTATATGGGCTCGGCCTGAACCGGTATAATGGGCGGGAGTCCGTTCAGATGATTATCGAACGGGTGTTGCCGGAGAGCGCAAGACATCGGCGTGCGCCCGAACCGAAGAAACCCGCGCCACCTGACCCACCGCGGACCAAAAACGAGGAAGCCGGCAGACCAGCTTAGGTTCCCGCCTTCGCGAAGTCGCGGGACGTACCTGGGATCTTCTCGTATTGCTGTCGCTCTGTGTCGCCGGACACGAACAGGACGAGGCCGCTCTCTTCTTCGGCGTCCAGCCGCTCCCGGATCAAGATCACGCGGATGCGCGAGAGCACCGGCGCAATGCGGACGGTGAGGCCCTCGAGGGCCCCGTCGTATTTGACGACCGCCGTGTTACAGGCCCGCGGTTGGTCCCACAGTATGCGGCCGGCAATGATGGCGAGCTCGTGCGCGTCGGGGTCCGGCACCCGGTAAAGCGCCAAACCCACCGCGCGGACGAGAGGGCCGAGCTCCTGGAACCCGGGATCGGCGTCGAGGCGCGCCGCAAGCCGCTGGGGATCGGCGTGACGCACACGAAAACTCGCCCCGGCCAGCAGGTGGATGCCCGGGCCCATATTTAGTACGCCCCTACCACGGGTACCGTCACCAGCGTCCCGCCCGGCGCCCAAGCGCCGATGAGGGCGGTATACGGCGGCGAGGTCAGGGCCCCGTTGGCCGATTGCGGGTCCCGGTCGTCTCCGTAGCAGGTCCCCGCACCCGAACCGCTATTGGGACCATTGCCGACCCCGAGGTCATAGCCCCAGGCCGACGTGAGCGCGTCGGGGGAAAGCCCCAAGGTCGTCGCAAAGCCGATGGCGGTCGCGGGCTGCATGTCGCAGACCGATGGCCCCGTCAGCGTCCCGCTGGCCGCGGCACCGGCGGGCAAAGGGCCTGGGAACGCATAACCTGGACCGTTGCCGTTGGCGGAGTTGCCGATGGGGCTCGCACTATCCCAAAGAGCCGGATTGGTGCTTCCCGGCGGTGCCGACGCGAAATAGTCGACCGAAATATCGCGATTAATATTGGACTCGTACTGGGTCGTGAAGAAGGTCGCGTATTCACCAGCGATGAGTCGCATGGTCCGCAGCGTGCGGCGCAGGAGTCGGCGCTCAACGACTGCTCCATTGATAATCACCCCCACGTCATGGCCGCCGAGCGTCAAGACGCCCGTGGTGGGGTCGAACGTGGTGGCCGCGTTCAAGATCTGGCCCTGAGCATTTTCCGGCCCGCCATCGTTCGAGACGAAGGCGATAGTGTGATAAGTCAGGGTTACACCGTCTTTGACCGTGGTGAGCGGGTCGCTCACAAAAACAGCCCAAGGGCGCCCAAATCCATCCGTAACGAGCGCCCTGGTGGGGGTATCAGCGTACTGCGCAAGCATCTGGAATCCGTTCTGAAAGGCATCGGGATTACCCGGCTGAAAGGCCGCCCCCGTAGTCAGCGTATAAGTGCTTGCCGTATTGAGCGCGATGGTATTGGCGCGCGGGGCCAGTGTATCGATCGCCATGGCATGGCGCATGTAGGCCTCGTTGACGGCACGGCGCAGGACCGTCAGCCGTGCGCGGGTCGTGGCTCGTTCCGAAAAATGGATCTCGCCCATAAGGGCCGGGTACAGTACCGCCCCCAGAATCACCAGGACTGCCAGCGCCACCAGGATCTCGACGAGCGTAAAGCCCCGCGCGCGGTGCGCGTCAGATTTCACGTTTGAGCGTTTGCGGTTCATAACTGGCCCCCAGGGCGTCAGCTTTTGTTATGCGCCCCTCACGTACGAGTCGCGCGAGAGTTTTGTTCAGCTTGACCATCCCCCATTGCCCTCCCGAATCGATGTCGTTGTTCAACTGCTCGATACGGTTTTTGCGGATATTCGCGGCCACGCCCCCGTCGGGTGTCATGACCTCGTAAGCGAGCACCTTGCCCTGCCCATCCGCAGATGGCACCAAGACCTGGCTGATGACACCAAGGAAGGCGTCGGCGAATTGCCCGAGGATCGTTCCTTGCCGCTCGGCCGGAAATAAGTTCTGGATACGCTCCACGGTGCGCGCGGCCGACCGGGTATGGGCGGTCGTGAAGACCAGGTGACCCGTGTCGGCCGCTTGCAGCGCGGCTTCCGCGGTCTCGGCGTCCCGGACTTCGCCGATTACGAGAATGTCGGGGTCCTGGCGCATGGCCGCACGGATACCGAGACTGAAGCTTGGGGTATCGTGTCCCACCTCGCGCTGGGTCACGACCGCTGCTTGGTCACGCGGCAAAAGATATTCGATGGGGTCTTCGAGCGTCACGATGCGCACGGGCTCTCGGCACAATGTGGCGATCATGGCGGCCATGGTGGTCGATTTGCCGGAACCAGTTGCGCCCGTGATTTGGACGATACCGGACGAACGGGCCAGGAAGGTGTTGATGATGTCCAACGGCAATCCCAGTTCATTCAGCGGCGGGATCGTGTCGTTCACGCGCCGCATGACCACGCCCAGTCGGCGCCCGTCGTGCCAGCTCGCATTCACCCGATAGCGCACACCATCGACTGTGGCCGCAAAATTGGCCTCCCCCTCGTGCGTTTCGATGAGGGCCGTGAGCGACGACGTGTCCTCCGGCAACAGGACCGCAATGTCTTCCGCGGTGATCGGTTCTGCCTCCGGGCACTTCACGATCCTGCCGGCCCGATCGCGATACGCGGGGCGCTCGCCTATCGTGAGATGGAGATCGCTATAGACGAGTGCGCGGTCTTTCAGGTAGGTCCAGAGCATAAGTGGTCCTTGTGGTTAGTGGCTGGTCATACGAGCGGGCCCGTGACTGTGGCGTTTATCGATCCACCCCAAGGCAAAGGGCTTTCGATGACCATGGTGTAAGGCGGTGCCGTGTCGTTGGCGTCAACGGTATTACTGATCATGAGGGGCAAGCCCCAGGGATTGTTGGTGCCGACACGCTGGGCGCCGAGGGCGACAGACAGCCCCACGGTGGACGCAGGCAGGAACTGCTCGTTCGTGCAGGCGATGATGCCGCCCCCATAGGGTCCGCACCCGCTTGGCTGCCAGTAATCTACGCCGACATTGTGCCCCGGGTCGCTCGCCGCGTCCGCGGCGAACATGGCCGTCAGACGACTGTTCAGACGGTTTAATTGCTGTTGCGCGCGCACAGCGAGCGCCGCCTCGATGATTCCGCCATGGATCTCCGTCCACGCTGGGCTTGTGCCCGGATTAAACGTATTGGTCGTGGTATTCAGGGTCGGCGGTGTGGCCGGTCCACTCCCGGTGTTCCCAGGAAGGGCCAGCCAAATATCCCGATAATCCATCACCGTCCCACTATCAATGGATGTCGATTGCCGCGTCCCGACCCAGGCCTGGACCTGCCAGCGTGTAGGCACCCCAGCACGCACCAGGAGTTGCGCGCCGGTCCAGGGCGCGTTGAGGTTGGCGTCCATGGCGGCGGCATGGCTGCTGTAGTAACGAGTTATACGGCGCTGGGCTCGGGCCAGAAACAGCCGTTGTGCCCGATGGGTCTGACTGACTCCTACATACCCGCGCCGTGCACTATAGGTAGCGATGATCGCCGCCACGGTGACGACAATCACCAATACCAAGGCGAGCACTGCATAGCCGCTCTCAGATCTCGGGCTTCTACGACTCGTCGAACACATAATCGATTGACGTCATACCCTGGCCCGCCGAATTCGCGGACGCCATCACGCATTGCGACTGGGCCCCGCCGCACGCCTTGTAGGCCTGAGCCGCTATGGCGTTCGGAACATTGTTGGCTTCCACGGCGTACTGGGTGCTATTCCCATCATTGAGAAAGGCCCCTTCCACAATTTTTAGGCTGGTGGTCGGCGCGATAGACGTGAGCAACACGTTGTTGTTGGCATCGAGCGGTCGGTCTTCCATGTACGGTCCATTCCACGAACTCGTGACGTCTATGCCGCAATAGTTGTTGGTGCCGGCGAGATTCACGTTGAAGAGCTCGCCGGTATTCGTCGGCATGCAGCTCGTATCCGCATCAAAGCGCGTCGCCGCAGAACCGATACCCTGCATCGCCGTGACAAGCGCCTCGCCTTTGCTCTTTGCCATATTGAAATGGAAGAAAATCACTGTGCCGAGCACAACGATGATGGCAATAGCCACCAGAATCTCGATCAGGGTGAATCCCCCCTGTTGAGAACGCTGAGACCGCATTCTGTACCCCCTTGGATTGGTGATGTGGGCACGATTGTCGCCGGGACAAAAATCTTTGGGGCAGCGAATAGCGGGCAACAAGAGGCGGTGTTTGGCGCGGGCGTGATCAGGGTTGTGGGCGTCGGTGAACCCTGGATGACCCGGTGCGCGACAAGCCCCGCCGTCATTGTGGGCCGTATGGCCCATCACGGCGGGGAAGGATAGCGCGGACGCCGAAGGCGTCCTTTCGGTGATCTATACTATCCGCATGCAGCGCCTCCAAGCCTTCAAGTACGAACTGATACCGACCGGCGATGAGCAGCGTCAGATGCGCCGCTTCGCCGGCTCGTGCCGTGTCGTGTTCAATGAGGCGCTGGCTTTACAGAAGAAACGCTACGAGCGTGGCGAGAAGAGGCTTGGCTACGCCGG
>JAJZZU010000006.1 GCA_021797365.1 Pseudomonadota bacterium
GATCCTGGCCTCGCGACTACGTGAACAGGAGTTGCGCGCCAAACAGGAGCAGGAGGCGGCCACGCGCCGCCGGCTCGTGGGCAGCGGCGACCGCTCCGAGCGCATACGCACCTATAACTTTCCCCAAGGGCGGGTGACCGATCATCGCATCAATCTCACCCTCTACCGCCTGGAGCGCGTCCTCGAAGGCGACCTGGACGAGCTGATCGACGCCTTGATCGCCGAGGACCAGACCGAACAGCTCGCCGCGCTCGCCCTCGAATGACGACCGTGCGCGCCTTCCTGGCAGAGGTCGCGCGCCCGACCCCCGGATGCCCCGCCGGACAGTCGCCATGTTGCCCCGTGCAGGAGGTGTGGGCGCTCGGCTGCCATGTCCTGCGGCGCCCGCTCGCGCGGCTGCTGGCGGCCAGTGCCGCCGAGAGATTGGACCCCGAGGACGAGGCGCGCTGGCGTGCGCTCATCGCGCGCCGCGCGCTCGGTGAGCCACTTGCCTACCTCGTCGGCCACGCGGAATTCTGGTCGCTTGCCCTTAGCGTCACACCAGACGTGCTGGTGCCGCGACCCGAGACCGAGATCCTGGTGGAGCGGGCACTGGATACGCCGGCCGTTGAAGGGGCCACGTATCTCGATGTCGGAACCGGGTCGGGGGCAGTGGCGCTCGCCCTCAAAAAGGAGCGGCCGCGGGCACTGGTCGCGGCCTGCGATCAAAGTCCGGCGGCGCTGGCCATAGCGCGCGCCAACGCCACGGCCTTGGGGCTCGACGTGGCCTTCTGGAACGGCTCCTGGAGCGACGCGATCGCCGCTTGCTCTTGCGATCTCGTGGTGAGCAACCCCCCTTACATCGAGAGCGCCGATCCCTGTCTCAACGGTGACGGATTGCGATACGAACCGCGCGACGCCCTCGACGGCGGGGACGACGGCCTGCGCGCCATCGCCGCATTGATCCCCGCGGCGGTACGCGTCCTGCGCCCCGGCGGTCGTCTGCTCATCGAGCACGGCGCCCGGCAGGACCGTCCGGTCCGATCACTCTTTGAACACGCAGGCCTCACGGACATCGTCACCCACCCCGACTATGCGGGTCACGCGCGCGTGACCGGGGGGATTTGGCGTGGATGACGCCGCGCTCCTGCGCCATAGCGCCCACATCTTCCTGCCGGAAATGGGTGTCGAGGGGGTCTTGCGCCTTGCCCGCGCGCGCGTGCTGATCGTGGGCCTGGGCGGTCTCGGCTCGGTGGTGGCCTTGTATCTGGCGCGCGGCGGGGTCGGCGAACTCGTACTGGCCGATCCCGACACCGTGACCCTCTCCAACCTCCCGCGCCAGATCCTGTACGCCGACCGTCATGTCGGTCAACTCAAGACCGATGCCGCGCACGAGACCCTCGCGGGCCTGGGGGCGAGCGGCCTGCGCCTCGTCCCGGAGCGCCTGCAGGGCGCACGCCTGGCAGACGAGGTGGCGCGCGTCGACCTGGTGTGCGATGCCTCCGACAATTTCGCCACGCGCTTTGCGATTAATGAGGCCTGCGCGCAGGCCGCCATCCCCTTGGTGTCGGCGGCGGTGATCCGCATGACAGGCCAATTGCTCGTGGTACATCCGGGGGATAGCGCGGCTGGCTGCTATCGCTGCCTGTATCCCGAGGGCGGAGAGGACGCCGAGAGCTGTTCCGAGCGCGGGGTCCTGGGGCCGGTGGCCGGGGCGCTCGCCACCTTGCAGGCCGCCGAGGCCATGAAGGTACTGGCCGGTATCCCCACACCCCTGTCGCGCGATCTGTGGATGTTCGATGACGCAACCCTGGAGAGCCGTCGCGTCCGGCGTCGCCGGGACCCTGACTGCCCGGTGTGCAAGACCCGGCCCTGAGTGGCGCCCTTCCAAGGCTCGGGCCACCCCCGCCTCGCGAACGGCCCACCATGGGTGGATGGTCCCACGTGCACCCGCCATGGCGTGCCCCACACCCTCCGACCTAGTAACGATGACCGTCACCGCACGCACGCCCCACAATAGCGCGCTCGTACAGGAGGCAAGCGCATGGATCAGCAAGGCCGGTCGCCGCCGCAGCCCGAGGACACCATGCCCAGCCATCAAGGCGTCATGCCAGCGCACTCCGAGGGCGGGTACCGGGCGCGCGGCCAATGGGCCGGACGTACCGCCATGATCGCGCGCGGCGACTCTGGGATCGGGCACACGGCGGAGGCAGTCGCGGCCATCGGCATCGTCGTCAACCATGTCGGCGAACAACACCCCGTGGAGGATGTCTCACAGATCACCGCCGCGCAACGCGAGCGGACATTCGGGACCACTCTCTTCGGCTACTTCTGTCTGACACACGCGGCGCCGCTTTCCCTGAAACCCGGGAGCGCGATCACCGATGCGACCTCGGTGGCCGCCTACAAGGGCAAACCGCCCGTCATCGATGACGCGGCCAACGAGGGCGCCGTCGCAACTGCGAGCGCTAAGGACGTTACCCATGTCAGGAGGTGCCCCATAAAGCACCCCGGACAACCGGTCGCGGGGGCGCCCTGCATGCCTTCCTCGCCTCTTACGGCGTGTCCTATAGGACCGGACAGGTCCCGCATCCCAATAGGGACATGGTCATCAACGGTTAGGAGGATTTATGACGAAAGGAAAGGTTACGACCGATCATGGTACGATCCAGCACTGGATCGAGCAGCGCGGCGGCAAACCGGCGCGCGTGAAGTCCGCAAGCGACTCCTCGGGGGGCGGCCTGTTGCGCGTGGATTTTCCCGACCGCCGCGGGGAAGACCGACTCGAGGCGATCTCCTGGGAGAGCTTCTTCGAGACCTTCGACGAACGTGAGCTCGCCTTTCTTTATCAGGACGAGACCGCCGACGGCCACGAGAGCCGGTTCTCGAAATTCATAGAACGCGAGCCTGCGCACCCATCGTCCGGCGACGGCGCGGATCACGGTCACGAACCATCCGGGCCTGCCGCCAAGACCCACCACGGCAAAGGCGCGGCCGACCACAAGAAGCCTGGCCGGCCACATGCCAAGAGCTAAGACACGGGCTCGTGGGCGAACAGGGCGGCGCTAAGAACCGCCCACTGGGTGTCCCACTCGGCCAGCGGTGATATGCGAAATCGCGTGCGTACGGCCTGCGCCACGCGCCCGTCGGCGGTGGCCAGCAAGAGCTGGGCGCAGACCGAGGGCGCGGGCAGACCCGAGGGAAGGTTAGCGTCCCGCAACAGGGCGCGCAGGTGGGTCTCCAGACGGTCATAGAGTTGCGCCAACCGATCGCGTAGGCGCTCGTGCTCTCCGGCCAGCACCGCCCCCTGGAGCAGGTTCGCAAGCCCGTGATTCTTGTCGGCAAAGGCCAACCACAGATGCAAGACCTGGCCGACCTTGATGGAGCTCGCCACCGGTTCTGCACCGATGCGGTTGATGCGCGTAAAGAGGCTTTCTTCGATGAATTCGAACAACGCCTCAAACATCCGCGCCTTGCTCGGGAAATGCCGATAGAGCGCGGCCTCGGACACGCCCACCGCCGACGCCAGCTGGGCGGTGGTGATGGGCGCCCCCGAGGTCTCCTCGAGAAGGCGCGCCAAGGTCTCCAGGATCTCCTGGCGGCGCTCGCCGCGACGGGGTCGGGCCATGGCTCAGATCACGCGCGTCGCGTGCGTGATCTGACCGGCCGCATCCCACTGTACGCGAAACCGCCCCCAGCAGGGTATCCGCCCCGCCACGCACCCGGCGCCCTCGACCAGGATCTCCTCGAACGCAACCCCGCAGAGCGCACTGCCTTCGTCCTGCTCCAGGATCTCGACTGTGAGGCTGTCATTGTCCGGCCAGCCGTTCTGCGAGCACAGCATGGCGATCGCGGGTGTCGCGGCAAAATACCGGTCGATTGCCATCTTATCCATCATCCCCCCCTCTTATAGTGAGTCCCATCAGGCGTGGATCAAAGTGCCGACGCCATCGTCCGTCAGAACCTCGAGCAATACCGCATGGGCGACGCGCCCGTCGACGATATGCGCCGATCCGACCCCGGCGGCCACCGCGTCCAACGCGCAACGCACCTTGGGGAGCATCCCGCCGTGGATTACTCCCTCGGCCACCAGACGTTCGACATGCGCGGCATCGACACGCGCCATGAGCTGCCCATCCGCCCCTAGAACACCCGCGGTATTGGTCAGCAACAACAGCTTTTCGGCGCTCAGGGTCGCCGCTAGAGAGCCGGCGACGAGGTCGGCGTTGATATTATAGGTCGCCCCGTCATCACCGATGCCGATCGGGGCTATCACCGGAATGAAATCGCCCCCATCGAGCAGGCTCACGAGCTCCGCGTTTATGCCCGTGACCTCGCCGACATGCCCGATGTCGATGATCTCGCTTGGCAGGCCCTCGCCCGGGACCGCGTGCAGGGCCAGTTTGCGGGCCTTTATCATGGCCCCATCCTTGCCAGACAGCCCCACCGCCTTGCCGCCGTGGCGGTTGATCAGGTGCACGATCTCCTTGTTGACGAGCCCCCCAAGGACCATCTCGACAACGTCCATCGTCTCCTGATCGGTGACCCGCATCCCTTGCACAAACTGGCTTTCCTTGCCGATACGCGAAAGCAGCCGGCCGATCTGGGGGCCGCCGCCATGGACCACGACCGGATTCATACCGACGAGCTTCATCAACACGATGTCGCGCGCGAACCCATCCTTCAGGGCCGGATCCACCATGGCGTTGCCCCCGTATTTGATCACGAAGGTCTTGCCTTGGAACTTTCGGATATAGGGAAGCGCCTCGATGAGGAGGCCGACGGATGACGAGGACGGCACAGGGTTCTCCCGCGTAAGTGCGGCACAAGGTACCTGATTTCCCGCGTCATGTCAGCCGCGCACGACAACCCCTGGTATTGCCCGGTACTCAGGACCACAAACGACAAGGGCCCCCGATGGGGGCCCTCAAGGTGCGTCGCGCGACCTTAGGCGATCGTGATCTTCTTCGGCTTCATCTCCTCGGCCTTCGGCAGCGTAAGCTCCAGTACACCGTCCTTATAGCTCGCCGACACCTTCTTGTCGTCGATATGCGACCCAAGACGCACACTGCGCGACAGCTTGCCATAGCAGCGCTCCTCGCGGATCAGGCGATCGCCCGCCTTCTCCTCATGCTGGCGCTTGACCTCGCCGGAGACCGTCAATACGCCCTCGGCGAGGGTAATGTCGATATCCTCGCGACTGACGCCTGGCATGTCCATGCGGATCACATACTCGTTGTCGCGCTCGGTCACGTCCATGGCCGGTACCGCGCCCGCCGCTACGCCATTCTCCGTCCTGCGCCGCAGGGGCCGGAAAAAGCCCTCCAGCAGGTTGTCCAGTTCATCGTTTACAAGAGTCCATCCCGAATTCGTCGGGCTCGGCATCAAAGCTGCCATGATGATCACCTCCTGATGATAACGCTTACCGGGGAAAGCCTCCCCGTGACGGCTAGTAATTTGGGGGCTGCGCCCTGGTTTTCAAGGGTATTCCCGCGCAACCCGACGCGCGTGCCTGCCCGTCCGGACGACACAAACCGGCCTGCCATACTGTTCCGCATCCCCTCGCCGCCCCCTGCCCCGCCCGGCCGTCGTGTCGAGCGGCGAGCGGCTTATTAGAAAGCCCGGCGCCCCGATCTGACCCGCCACCCCAGGGTCTTGCAAAGCCCACCGCCTCGCCGGTCGTGGCCCAGGACAGGCGAGGCGGCGGTGCGCAGGCGGCCACGGGGTCGTCCCGCGGTCACGGCGCACCCAAGGGGTGCTGCCCCTGCCCCAAGTGGCGGCCCCGGCGGCGACACACGCGCAAGCGGGGCGTCCCGGCACGCCTACGAATGGCCGCGCAACCCCAAAAAGGTCATCATTTCGCCTCCTGAGCGCCCCTGTCCGGGGGGCTTGCGCTTTTGATTTTTTTACGGACTCATTGTCTCGCTTAATGCCAGTGTTTCGTTATATATTTAAATCCTGTGAGAAATGCCGTCGCACTCTCGAGAGCGAGTCCGTAAATTTCCTTTGTCTTTCATTGAGATAAATCAAGTCATAACGGAACTTTTTATGTTTATATAGACTACGGTTTTTTTGTCTCCAACTATCTATAGAAAGCCTTTATCCATCCCGATAGTCTTTTTCTCCCGCCATGCCCCTTGTCTGCGCCGTTCCCGTTCTTGCGGCTCACGCGGGCGCGTCCTATAGTCCTAGGCCTCGATGCAGCGCCGTCTCCAGATTCTCCGGCTTTGCGTCAGTCGCCGTTTATGTATTCCATATTCCCGGGAGGCTGGTTGCACAGGTATCGAGGTAGCGAGCACTGGGAATCGCACCGTTCCACCTACGGAGGTCCGTTATGCTCGTAAAAGACGTCATGACCACAAAAATGAAGACCGTACGGCCGGATAGCGCGCTGCGCGACGTGGCGACCGTGCTCGGGTTCTATCACATAAGCGGCCTGCCGGTGGTGACCGAAGACGGGACCCTCGTCGGCGTGATATCCGAAAAAGACGTGCTGCGCGCCCTGTACCCGAAGATAGATGACGCCATCCAGCTGTCGGCATCCGTGCAGTTTGGGGATCTCGACAGCGAGTTTCGTGACGTCATGGATGCGCGGGTCTCGGAGTTCATGACCGCCCATGTGTTTACCGTGGGGCCCGAGGATCCGATCCTGCGCGCGGTGGCGGTCATGATCGCCCATAAGATCCGGCGCATTCCCGTGGCCGTGGACCACAAGCTTGTCGGGATCCTCAGCATCGGCGATGTCCACAAGGCGGTCTTGAAGGAGACCTTCGATCACAAGCTTGGTCAGGGCAGCAAGAAACCGCAGCTAAAGCCGCGGGTATAGGGGGCAGGCAATGGCGATGATCGGGGGACAGCAACGGACACGAGGAGGGTTATGATGGGCGAGGCAGCGAGTGAGCGTAAGAAGGAGCATGTAGTAAACCCCAAGGGCCTGACCAGCGAAGAGGTGACACGGTTATTGGCCGAGTACGGGCCGAATGTCATCGCCGAGGACAAACCCAATCCGTTCCGGCTGTTTTTCAAAAAGCTATGGGGGCCAGTGCCGTGGATGCTCGAGGCCACGTTGGTCCTAGAGATCATCATGGGCAACAACATCGAAGGCCTCATCATCGGCTTTCTGCTGATATTCAACGCCATCCTCGGTTTCATGCATCAGCAAAAGGCCCAGAACGCCCTCAATATGCTAAGGACGCGCCTGCAGATCATGGCGCGCGTGCTGCGCGACGGCGCGTGGAAGCAGGTCGCCTCCTCAGAGCTTGTGCCCGGCGACTACGTGCATCTGCGCGTCGGCGACTTCGCGCCGGCGGATCTTGTGATCGCCGAGGGGCAGGTGCTGGTCGATCAATCGGCGCTCACCGGGGAGTCGGTGCCGGTGGAGCGCGAGCCGGGGGAGGTCGTATATTCGGGGTCGGTGCTGCGTCGCGGGGAGGCGAGCGGCAGCGTGACGGCGACCGGCAGCAAGAGCTTCTTTGGCAAGACCGCGGAGCTGATGCGCGGCGCCGGCAGCCGCAGCCATGCCGAGGAGTTGGTCATGTCCATCGTCCGTTATCTGCTGCTGATGGACGGCGCGTTGGTGATCGCGATCCTCATCTACGCGGCTATCACCGGTCTCTCGTTCATGAAGGTGATGCCGTTTGCGCTCATCTTGCTCGTCGCCTCGGTGCCGGTCGCACTCACCGCGACCTTCACGCTCACAAGCGCCGTGGCCTCACTCGATCTGTCCAGCAAGGGTGTGCTGCTCACGCGGCTTGCGGCCATCGAGGAATCGGCGGCCATGAACGAGCTTTGCAGCGACAAGACCGGGACCCTGACCCTGAACGAGCTCACGCTCTCGGGCATGCAGACGGCCGACGGCGTGGACGACGCCGACCTTCTGCTCATGGGCGCGCTCGCGAGCGACGAACGCACCCAGGACCCCCTGGACAAGGCGATCCTGGCGCGGCTCGCGGAGACCGGTGTGCGTGCCCCCGAAAAGACCGGCTTCATACCCTTCGACCCGGCCACCAAGCGCTCCGAGGCGACCTTCACGCGCGACGGCGAGACATGGCGCGCGGTCAAGGGTGCGCCGCATGTCGTGGCCAAGCTCGCCGGCGCCGACGGTGAGTTCTGGGAGACCGCGATCGCCGATCTCGCCGCGAGCGGGGCCCGCGTCCTTGGGGTCGCGGCTGGCCGTGACGGGGCCCTTACGTTCAAGGGGCTGATCGCGCTCGCCGACCCGCCACGCCCCGAGGCCCGCGGGATCATAGCCGATCTCCGTCAGTTGGGCGTGAGGGTGCGTATGGTGACCGGCGACAGCATGGCCACCGCGCGGGTCGTGGCCGCGGAGCTCGGCATGGAGGGGGTTGTGATCGGCGGCCGCGACGAGATCGCCAAGGGCGCCATCTGTGACATCTACGCCGGCGTCTATCCGGAGGACAAGTTCCGCCTGGTGCAGACCTTCCAGAATATCGGACACACAGTCGGGATGACCGGCGACGGGGTAAACGACGCGCCGGCCTTGAAACAGGCGGAGGTCGGGATCGCGGTGTCGAGCGCCACCGACGTCGCCAAGGCGGCGGCCAGCATGGTGCTGACCGAATCTGGCCTGAAGGGGGTGGTGGAGGCGGTCAAGACCGGGCGGCGGGTCTATCAGCGGCTTTTAACCTACACACTGAACAAGATCGTGAAGACCATACAGGTGGCGGTGTTCCTGAGCCTTGGGCTAATCATATTTCGGCACTTCGTGGTAACGCCGCTGCTCGTGCTGTTGCTGCTGTTCGCTAATGACTTCGTGACCATGTCGATTGCCAACGACAACGTGCGCGTGTCGCGCGAACCGGACATCTGGAACGTGCGCGTGCTCATCAAAACCTCGCTCATCATCGCCGTCGCATGGCTCGTCTACATCTTCGCGGTGTTTGGCGTGGGCAAAGACGTGCTGGGACTGCCGATTGCCGAACTGCGCACCCTAAGCTTCCTGGGTCTCGTGTATTCGGGCCTGTCCAACGTGCTTCTGGTGCGCGAGCGCTCCTATATGTGGTCCTCGCGCCCGGGCACCTATCTGCTGCTCGCGATCGTGGGCGACGTCATCCTGGTCTCGCTGCTCGCGCACTTCGGGCTGTTTGGCATGATGGCGCCCGTGACATGGTCGGCGATCGGCCTGCTGCTCGCGTTCACGATCCTCTTTGTGACGCTGCTCGACCTCATAAAGGTGCCGTTATTGCGCTCCCCGACATCGCGCACCGCCGAGGCCAGCGCCACCTAAGACCGCACCTTAACCTTGAAGGCCCTCCTTGCGAGGGCCTTTTTTATGGGCACAGGCCGGGCCGCATGCCGGGACGGGTCCCGCAGGGTCGGAGACGCCGGCGCTAGAGGATATAGCGCGCCAGATCCTCGTTGCCGGCAAGCGCCGAGAGGTGGTCGTCTACATAGGCGGCATCGATCGCGACTGTGGTGCCGCTCTTGTCAGGGGCTTCATAGGAGACGGTCTCGAGGAGCCTTTCCATGAGCGTATGTAGGCGGCGCGCGCCGATGTTCTCGGTGCGTTCGTTTACCTGAAAAGCGAGTTCCGCAATGCGGCGCACGCCGTCGCGCTGGAAGTCGAGGGTAAGGCCCTCGGTCGCGAGCAACGCGGTGTACTGCTCGGTGAGCGAGGCGTGGGTGTCCTTCAGGATGCGCTCGAAGTCATCAGCGGTCAGAGCGTCGAGCTCCACGCGGATCGGGAGGCGGCCCTGCAGTTCCGGGATGAGGTCTGAGGGGCGTGCCACATGAAACGCCCCCGAGGCAATGAACAGGATGTGGTCGGTACGCACCATCCCGTACTTGGTGGACACCGTCGACCCCTCGATGAGCGGCAGCAGATCCCTCTGCACCCCTTCCCGCGACACCTGCGCCCCCTGATTCTCCGCACGCCCCACGATCTTGTCGATCTCGTCGATGAAAACGATGCCATGCTGCTCGACGAGATCGACGGCGCGCGCCTTCATGTCATCCTCGTTCACGAGTCGGGCCGCCTCCTCCTCGGTCAGAAGCTTTATGGCCTCGCGGACCTTGAGACGCCTAAGCTTGGTCTGTTTATTGCCGAGGGTCTGGAACATCCCCTGCAGCTGGCTCGTCATCTCCTCCATGCCCGGGGGCGCGAATATCTCGACCCCCGGGGGCCCGGCGCGCACTTCGACCTCGATCTCGGTATCGTCGAGCTCGCCCATGCGCAGGCGTTGCCGGAAGCGCTGGCGCGCCGCCCCGCTGTCGTGCTCGGCGTGCGTGCGCGTAAGCGAGTAGGGGTTGTCGCGGGCCGGCGGGATCAGGGCGTCCAGCACCCGTTCCTCGGCGGCATCCTCAGCCTTAGCATGCACTCGCTCCATCTCCTGCGAACGCATCATCTTGACGGCGATCTCCACGAGGTCGCGCACGATGGAATCGACGTCGCGCCCGACATAGCCGACTTCCGTGAATTTGGTGGCCTCCACCTTCAAGAACGGGGCGCGCGCCAGCCGCGCGAGCCGGCGCGCGATCTCGGTCTTGCCGCAGCCGGTCGGGCCGATCATGAGGATGTTCTTCGGGGTAATCTCCATGCGCAGCTCGGCATCCTGCACCTGCGCGCGCCGCCAGCGATTACGCAACGCGATCGCCACGGCCCTCTTGGCCGCCCCTTGACCGACGATATGACGGTCGAGCTCTTGCACGATTTCCCGCGGCGTCATCTCCGACATCAGGCGTATCCCAGCTCTTCAATAGTGAGGTTGTGATTCGTATACAGGCAGATATCCCCGGCGATGTGCAAGGCGCGCTCGACAACGTCGCGCGCCGCGAGGTCGGTGTGGGCAAGCAGGGCGCGCGCGGCGGCCTGGGCGTAAGGACCGCCCGATCCGATGGCGATGAGCCCGTCCTCGGGCTCTATCACATCGCCGTTACCTGTCAGGATGAGCGAGGCATTCTTGTCGGCCACCGCCAGCAGGGCCTCGAGACGGCGCAGCAGGCGGTCGGTGCGCCAATCCTTGGCAAGCTCGACGGCCGCCCGGGTGAGGTGCCCCTGGTGCTTCTCGAGCTTGGCCTCGAAGCGCTCGAACAATGTAAACGCATCGGCGGTGCCGCCCGCAAAGCCTGCCAGGATCGTCTCCTTATACAGCCGACGCACCTTGCGCGCATTGGCCTTCATGATGGTATGGCCCATCGTGACCTGGCCATCCCCACCGATCGCAACGTGTCCGTTGCGGCGTACCGACAAAATGGTCGTGCCGTGAAACTGCTCCAACATGCCCTCCCGCGACGATGCCTACACCCCATGTGGAGGCGGATGCCGCCAAAGGCAAGGGGTCGTCAGCGACCGAGAAAGCGATTGTCGGTCGCACGCCGGCCCTCGTTCTGGCGGCGGCCCCCCTGATCGGGCTCCCAACGCACCATGGTGCGCCGATCGCCACGCGTCCGCCGGACCCGCCACCGGCGGTCCGGACCACAATAGGTCGCGGTGCGTACGCGACCGGGAATCCCGTCACTCTTGACCATCATACCCTCCCCCCGGGCGGCCATTATTATGGGCGCACGCTAGCACACCGCTGAAACCGCTTCAACGCGTCCGCTTGCGCGCCCGCGGGTGGGCGGCATCATAGACGCGCGCCAGCTGCTGGTAATCCAGATGGGTGTAGATCTGCGTGGTACTCAGGTGCGCATGCCCCAGCAGCTCCTGGACGGCGCGCAGGTCCTGGCTCGACTGCAGGACATGGCTCGCAAACGAGTGACGCAACATGTGGGGATGAAGCGGCACATCCAGTCCGCGGCGACGTCCGAGGCGCGCCAGGCGCTTTTGTACCGCGCGCGCGCCGAGCGGCCGACCGCTTGCCCCGGGGAACACCGCGCCCAGGGGGTCGCTGCCCGGTCGCAGCGGCAGCCAGGCCTTAAGCGCGGCGTGCGCGGCGCGCCCCATGGGTACGAGCCGTTCGCGCCGGCCCTTGCCGGTGACGCGCACCAAGCCCTGCGCGAAATCGAGATCGGTAAGACGCAGGCCAAGGAGTTCGGACAGGCGCAGCCCGGCCCCGTAGAGGAGCTCGGCGATGGCCAGGTCGCGGACCTCGAGATCGTCCGCCGGGGGTGCGGCAAACAGGCCCTGAAGCGTGTCCACGTTCAGATCGTGAGGTAGGGAGCGTGGGGCGCGCGGCGCCTTGACCCCGCGAAAGGGGTTGGCGCGCAGGCCGAGTTCCCGATAGAGGGTGCGCGCCGCCGACAGGGCGCGTGCCACGGTCCGACCGCCCTGTCCGGCCCGGCACAGGCTCGCGACATAACGTCGCGCCAGCTCAACGGTCATGTCCGATGGCGCAGCGCACTGCTGGCCATCGGCAAAACGCGCAAGCCCCTCGAGATCGCGACGGTAGGCCGACAGGGTATGGGCGGAATAGCGCCGCTCATAGGCCAACCGATCCAGGCATGCGCTCACGGCCTCGGCCCACGCGCCCGCCATCAGGATCGATCCAGTTGGCGGGCCACGGCGCGCATCACGAGATCCCCGAGACGCCCGAGATAGAGGGTTCCGGCCCCGGGAGGGAAGCGATCGCGGTCGTGGCTCCCAAGCAGGATCACGCCCGAACGCACAGGATCGCGCAGGGCCACGAGCGCCACCGAGGCGACGCGCGCCTCGTCGGGTCCGAGCAGGCCACGGGCCTCGGCGAGAACCGCCTTGGGCCCGCACAGCGGCCGTCCTCGCGACAGCGCCAGCGCGCGCCTGAGTCGGGCATCGTCGGGGGGCACGAACTCCGCACGGCCGGCCAGTGGGCCGCCATTGACGCCAATCAAGATGGTGACCGTATCGAGCCGCAACTGGTTGCGCCCGAGGTCGTAGACGCTGCCGAACACATCGTCCAGGGATGCCGCGTCGATCAATGCCACGGCCAGGCGGTGCAGCCTCTCGCCGAGCGCCTCGTTTTCCCGGGCAGCGGCCAGAAAGTCCCGGCGCTCGCGGTCCTTGGCGGCCAAGCGTTCGCGCAACACGGCCGCCTGACGCTCCAGGAGTGAGACTGCGGCCCCGCGTCCGGCGTGCGGAACCCGCAGGATCTCCAGCAGGTCTTGGTGCCGCTCGAAATAATCCGGATGATCACGTAGGTAGCGCGCCACACCCTCTTCCCAGGAGAGCTCTTCACTCGACTGTTTCACGGCCCCACCCCTGCTCGCTCAACCGCCCCTCATACACCCGCTGCGCCGGACCTCGCATCCATACCGGACCGGCCCCATCATAGCGCACATACAGCCGCCCGCCGCGCAGGTGCACCTGGACCTCATCGTCCAGCAGACCCCGCTCGCGTCCGGCCACGACCGCGGCACAGGCCCCGGAACCACACGCAAGCGTCTCGCCCGCACCGCGTTCATGGACGCGCAGGCGGATCGTGCGCCGGTCGATGATCTGCATGAAGCCGACATTGACCCCCTCCGGGAAGCGCGCGTGGCGCTCTATCAAAGGACCCTCGACGTCTACCGCCGCGCGCTCGACATCGGCCACGATCTGGACTGCGTGCGGGTTGCCGAGCGACAACACACTCACGTCCACAGAGCGCCCACCGATATCCAGGGCATACTGCCGCTGCTCGTGCTCGGCGACAAAGGGCACGGCAGTCGGGTCCCAGCGCACATGCCCCATGTTGACGACCACGTCCCCGTCATCCTGCAGGGTGAGCGTGATGACCCCGCCCATGGTACGTACCGTGAGGGTCTCCTTGGCGCTCAGGCCCTCATCGCGCACGTAGCGCGCGAAGCATCGCGCCCCGTTCCCGCATTGCTGTACCTCGCGGCCGTCGGCATTGAAGATGCGATATCCGAAATCGATGCCGGGTTCGGTGCTCGGCAAGACCACGAGGACCTGATCACAGCCGACGCCGAAATGGCGATCGGCAAGCCGCCGTATGCGTTCGGGCGTAAGATCGGGTGTCCCGGCCATGGCATCCAGGACCACGAAATCATTGCCCAGGCCATGCATCTTGACGAAGCGCTGGCCGCCGCCGGTCATGACCGTGACCCCGCGCGCACCACGCATTCCCCGCGCATCAGGTCCTCATAAGTCTCGCGCCGGCGCACCACGTGGAAACGGGCCCCATCCACGAGCACCTCGGCGGGCCGCGGGCGGGCGTTGTATTGACTGCTCATGGCAAAACCATAGGCCCCGGCCTCGCCGATCACCAGGATATCGCCGGACTCTATGACCAGGGGGCGGCCGCGGCCGAAGACATCGGCGCTCTCGCATACCGGGCCCACGACATCGTATTCGCGCGCAGGTCCCACGCGGCGGCGCGCGGCGGTCACGCTTTGCCAGGCGCCATAGAGCGCCGGGCGGATCAGGTCATTCATGCCGGCATCGACGATCGCAAAACGCTTGGCGTCGGTCTCCTTGATATATTCGACACGCGTGGCGAGCACGCCCGCCGCGGCCACCAAGGCCCGCCCGGGCTCGAGGATCAGTTCCAGATCCTGAAGCCCATGGGCGGCCAGGCGCTCGCGGACAAGTGCCACGTAGGCGGCGATCGTAGGCGGCCGCTCGTCGCGGTAGCGCACACCGAGCCCCCCGCCGACATCGACATGGGTCAGGGCCACGCCCGCGCGGCGCAGGCCCGCCACCTCCGGAAGCACGCGGTCCAGGGCATCCCCGAAAGGCCGCAGATCGGTCAATTGCGAACCGATATGGCAATCGATACCGACAAACGACAGGTGGGGATAACGCGACCCCTCGCGGTAGCAGGCCACGGCCTCGGCCAACGGTATGCCAAACTTGTTTTCCTTCAGGCCGGTGGCGATATAGTGGTGGGTGCCGGCATCGACGTCGGGATTCACGCGCAAGGACACCGGCGCGCGCACCCCGAGTGTGCCGGCGATCGTATCGAGACGCGCAAGCTCGGCCACGGACTCGACATTGAAACAGCGGATTCCGAGCTCGAGGGCCCGGCGCATCTCGCCCTCGGTCTTGCCAACCCCGGAAAACACGACCCGCGCCGGATCCCCGCCGGCCGCCAGCACCCGTTCGAGCTCGCCCCGGGAGACGATATCGAAGCCCGCGCCGAGATCGGCCAAGGTCGCGAGCAGCGCGAGATTGCCGTTCGCCTTCACGGCATAGCACACCAGGCTGCGCTGGACGTCCAAGGCCTCGCGAAACGCGCGATAGGCGTCGGTCAGGGCCCGGCGGCTATAGACATAACACGGGGAGCCGATCATAGACACGATGTCGGCGAGTGCCACATCCTCCATGAACAGGCGCTCGTCACGATAGGTCAAGACGCTCACGACCGCGGCCCCTTGTGGGGCGCAGCATGGGGCGAGACGGGCTTGGGAGGGGGCATGTACAGGGGGCCCTGCTTGCCGCACGCGGTCAATGCCAGGAGGCCGACCAGGACCAATCGCCTGGCCATCACGAGAGGTGTAACACCACTTGCCGCATCGTCCATTCGCGCGTCATATCCGAAAGAGTGAGAACACTGGAACAGGCAAAGGCGCCGGGTTCCCCGGTACCCGCCATCCACTTGCGCACGAGCGCGATGGCCGGCGTGCACAGGATCGACAGACCGTCGTCCCCGGCCACGAGTCCGGCGCTGCGTACGAGCGGCTGGCCGCCCCGCTCACCGCGCAACACCACGCGCAGGCCGAACGCCGCCCTCCCGAAACGCCGCAGGCCGTGCTGCATGACATGCAGCCCCTTGGCAAACCGGGCAAGATCGGCGATCACGCCCAGACGGTTCAATGAACCGAGCCAGGCATGGGCGCGATTCAACACCGCAAGCTCGAGCCCCGTCCGGTAGGTCACCCCGGCGCCATAGCGCCGGCCCAGGATCTCGATCTCCGGGGCATCGGTCACATACAGACGATGGCGCCCGAAGGGCTCGGGAAGGGCCACGGTCCGGCCCCGCGTATAGCCCGGCACCTCATGCCACGCGCCGCGCTCATAAATACGCGCCGGGCGGCCTTGCGCGGCGAGCAGCGCGCGCACGCTCGCGAGCCCCCGCGGGTTACGATTGCCCGACAGCGCGGCGATCTCGATGTCGGTGATGGTATCGAACCCGGGGGCGATGGCCGCCGCCAGCACCGAGGAGAAGGCCAACGCCGAACCCGCCCCCGACACCAGCGACACCCCGCCCTCGACGGCGCGTGCCGTCAGGCCTTGCAGACCCAGTATATAAGAGGTTTCGTCGGCCATGTCGACATAATGCACACCGCGCCGCGCACAACGCTCGGCGACCCCATAATCGTGGGGGCGGAATGGCCCGCAGGTGTTCACCACGGCAAACACGCCGTCGAGCGCGGCATTCAGCGAGGCCTGCCTTTGGATATCGACCGCCACGAACGGGATACCGAGCGCCGCCGATACCGCCTGGCCACGGCTCGTATCGCGCCCGCCGATGAGGCACTCGGCCTGCGGGTCTTGCATCAGGATCTCGGCGATGCGCCGCCCACAGGTGCCGTAGCCGCCGAGAATCAGGACTTTCTTGGTCATGGCGCCAAGAATAGAGGCTAAGGCAGGCCTGCTCAAGGGCATGGCCGCCGTCACGGCAGGGATACACCGGGGACGATTTCCCGGGACATGCGCGAGCACGGCCTGTTCGTTTCCCCCAAGGCCCGCTACCATGCCCCTTGTGCGTGCCCCGCCGACCGACGGGCGGCGCGCAGCGAGGATGAACGGCACACGATAGACGACGAGGGGACCATCATGGCAAGCGACAGCGACTACGAAAGACAGGCGCAGGCGATGCTCGAACGCATTGAACAGGCCATAGAGACCCACGCCCCGGAGATCGAGTTCGAGACCGAAGACGAGATCCTGACGCTCGAGTTTCCAGACGACTCACGCATTATCGTCAACAAACAGCGCCCCTTGAAACAGATCTGGGTCGCAGCCCGCGCCGGCGGCTTCCATTATGACTACGACGCCACCACCGGGCACTGGGTACGCGCCGGCGGCCACGAGCTCCTCGCCGATCTCGAGACCTTCGCAAGCGGCCAACTGCAAAAACCCGTGCGCCTGCGCTAGACCTATTCCCAGACGTCCTCGCGGTGGTGGGCAAAGGTCCCGGGGGCGGCACACTTCGGACAGGCGACCCCCATGACATCATCGGCGAGCAACGTGATGGCGTCGTGATAACAGAGGCTGCACCGCGGGATGCCACCCGCACCGACCCAGGTACTGCCGATCGAATGGCAGTTATCGCACCGAAACAACCGCAAGCAAGGCTGCGGCCGGCGCCCGCACCCGACGCCGAGGTCACGCTCCTCGTAGTGGCAGGCGCGGCATAGGAAATCCACCTTGTGCCCCATGGCTAGCCCGGAAAGATCAAGGCCGCGACCTCGCGGTAATGCTTGACATAATGCATGACAAGGCCGCTACGGACATTGTCGGGCAACTCCTCGAAATCGTTGCGATTGGCCTCGGGGATGATGATCTCGGGGATCTTGACGCGGCGCGCGGCGATAATCTTCTCGCGGATCCCGCCGACCGGAAGGACATAACCGGTGAGCGTGATCTCGCCGGTCATGGCCAGCGGCCGGCTGATGCGCTTGCCGCGCGCAAGCGACAGGAGCGCGCTCGCGATCGTCACCCCGGCGCTCGGCCCGTCCTTAGGAATCGCGCCCGCCGGCACGTGCAGATGCAAAGACGCCTTGTCGAAGAAATCCTCAGGGGCGCCGTATTGCTTGCAATGTGAGGAGATGTAGCTGTAGGCGATCTCCGCCGACTCGCGCATCACCTCACCCAATTGGCCCGTGATCTTGATCCCGCGCGTGGCGCGGTGCACACGCGTGACCTCGATATCGAGGATGGCGCCGCCCATGGGGGTCCAGGCAAGGCCGGTCACGACCCCGACACCACGCAGGGGCTTGATGGGCTGAAAGACCGGTCGATCGAGATACTTCTCCAGATTGCGCGTACCCACCTTGATGGGCGGCTCCTTGCCGTTGATCATGGCCACCACGGCCTTGCGCGCGATCGAGCCGAGCTTCTTTTCGAGGTTGCGGACGCCGGCCTCGCGCGCATAACCCTCGATGATCTCGCGTATGGCCTGATCCTCGATACGCAACTGCCCGCGCTTCAATCCCACCTTCTCCATCTGCTTGGGCAGGAGATGATGCTTGGCGATCGCCATCTTCTCGCTCGTGATGTAACCGGCAAGCCGTATGACCTCCATGCGATCCAGCAATGGCCGGGGTATGGTATCGAGCTGGTTGGCCGTACAGATAAATAGCACTTTGGACAGATCGAAACGTAAGTCGAGATAATGATCCAGAAAATCGACGTTCTGCTCGGGGTCCAGAACCTCGAGCAGCGCCGAGGCCGGATTCCCCTGAAAAGAGGAGCCGATCTTGTCGATCTCGTCTAACATGATGATCGGATTGGCCACCCCGACCTCACGGATCGCCTGAATGAACTTGCCGGGCATCGCCCCTATGTAGGTGCGGCGATGGCCCTTGATCTCGGCCTCATCGCGCATGCCGCCTACGGAAAACCGATAGAAGGTACGACCCAGAGAGGCCGCTATGGAGCGACCTATGGATGTCTTACCCACCCCCGGGGGGCCTACGAGCAGGAGTATCGAGCCCGCCACCTCACCCTTCATGACGCCGACCGCCAGGAATTCGATGATGCGGTCCTTGACGTCATCGAGGCCGTCATGGTCACGGTCCAGGATCGTCCGCGCCTGCTTCAGATCGATCTTGTCGGTGGAATAGCGGCCCCAGGGTAGAACCGTCAACCACTCGAGATAATTGCGCGTGACCGCATATTCAGGAGACCCCATCTCGAGCACCGCCATCTTTTGCAGCTCTTCCTCGACGCGCTTTTGCGCGGCCTCCGGCAGGGTGAGCGTGGTGAGCCGCTCGCGAAAGACCTCGATCTCGGCGGTACGGTCGTCCTTGGCGATGCCCAGTTCCTTCTGGATGGCCTTCAGCTGTTCGCGCAGGAAGAACTGGCGCTGCTGTTCGTTGATCTTCTCCTCGACCCGCTCGCTGATGCGCGCCTGGGTCTTGGCGAGCTCGAGCTCCTTTTTCAGGAGAAAGAGCACCTTCTCGAGACGCGGCTCGAGGTCGACGGTGCGCAGGACATCCTGCAATTCCATCTTACTCGCGGTGGTGAGACTGGCCGCGAAGTCCGCAAGGCGCGAGGGTTGATCCGGACCAAAGCGCGTCAGAAAGAACTTGAGTTCCTCGCCATACAGGGGGTTTAGTGGCAAAAGCTCCTTTATGGTATTGATGACCGCCACCGAATAGGCCTTGGCATCGCCGCTCTCCGGGGCCTCGGGCTCGGGAAAGTACCGCGCGCGCACTGCGAACGGCCGCTCACGGGACAGCCACTGGTCAATGCGAAACCGCTGCAGGCCCTCCACGAAGACCTGCAGTTTCTCCTCGTTCTGAACCACCTTATGGATGCGGCACACAGTCCCCATCTCATAAAAATCGCCGCTCGCGACATCGACCGCCTCGTCCTTGCGGATCAAGACCAGGCCCACAACCTTGTGCGCGGTCTCGGTTGCCGCCACGATCGTGGAACTCCACGGCTCGCGATCGAGGACCAGCGGGATGGCCTGGGCCGGGAAAAACGGCCGGTTCGTAATGGGCACGATCGGCAGGGAGGTCGGCAGGACGTCGCCGGCACGCGCCAATGTCCCGCCGGATGCGGGCATCGATTCGGATTCGCTCTTGGTCATCAATCTGTCATTCGCTTTTTTTAAGGAGCTCGGCTTTGTAATGGGGCCGCCCGGACTCGGTTCAAGGGTTTGCGTATTGTGCCAGATCGCGCCCGCACCGGAACGCGGCCATAGTCGCACGGCCGATGAGGATCTCAGTCTCTGGTCAAGGTCACATGGGCGGCTTATGATAAACATCAAGGCAAGAGCCGTCCGGACATGGAGGCCGCGCAATGAAAGCCTTGTGGACGCTAGCAGGCATACTTCTTCTGACCGGGTGCGCCGCACCCATCCCGCGCGCCCTACGGGCACCGCATATCACATCGGTGACCGTGGCCGCGGCGCGCGCCCACATCGCACCCCTCGGGGCACGCGTACGTTGGGGCGGGGTCATCAGCAAGGTCATAAATGATCCCCACGCCACCTGGATACAGGTCATCAGCCGATCGTTACGGCACGACGGCCGTCCACGCCGGGCGCGGTTCAGCGGAGGGCGCTTCCTGGCCCGGGTGCCGGGCTTCCTCGACCCCGATATCTACGCGGTCGGTCGCAAGATCACCGTGGTGGGGGTCTTCTCCGGCTACGAGAAGGACCCGATCGGGAGCTATCTGTATGACTTCCCCGTGGTGCGTACGCTCGCGGTCCACCTCTGGCGACCACGGCCCCATTACTACTCGCGTTTTTACTACGCCAACCCCTGGCCGTGGGGGTGGGGCATAGGCGTGGGGCCAGACTTCGACTGGGGGTGGCCGGGGGACGATGACGGGCCAGGCTTCGGACCATGAGTCCCGTCGCCGGAGGGCGCAAGCCATGAACCGGCTTGCGATCAGGACAGGGATACAGCGGGCCCTGGCGGCGTGCCTCGTCGCGGGTCTTGCCGGCTGCGCCCTGCGCCCGCGCCCCGAGGCCACGCATGTCGACCGGCGCATGGACCTGCAGGCGGTCCTCGCGCATCCGCGGCGCACGCGCGGGGCGCGCGTGCGCTGGGGGGGCATGATCGTGCGCGACTACGTGGGTCCTGTCCACAGCACGCTTACGATACTCGCCTATCCCCTGAATGGACGTGGCCGGCCCCGTCTCAGCCGGATGCCCGAGGGGCGTTTTCAGGCGGTGGCGCCCGGCTATCTCGACCCCATACTGTTTGCGCGCGGGCAACTGGTCACGGTCGTGGGGACCGTGATTGGCACCAAGCCCGGACTGATCGGTCAGGCCCACTACATCTATCCGCGCGTGCAGATCCTCGCCACCCACGTCTGGCGCCTCTACCGGCCCAGGCGACGGCGCTGGCGCTTTGGCTTTGGCATCGGAATCGGCCTGTAATCCGGCCGAGCGTTCGGATGGCCGCCAAATTTGATCCCCCTCCGGCGGTGCCCGCCCCGCCGGAGAGGTCTTGCGTGCCGCGGACCCCGGGAATCGGCTTAGACAGTCCGGGGCTCAGGGACCTTCGCAGCGAGGACCTCCACCAGGCTCGCGCACTCGTTGGCGCGACGACGCGCGGTATCGACGTCGGAGGCCATGGCCAAGGCCACGCCCATACGCCGGCGCATGAAGCTTTCGGGCTTGCCAAAGAGGCGCAGCTTGGTCCCGGGCACGCGTAACGCCGCATCCAGGCGCCCGTAACGCACACCCGCCGCATCGCGATTCCCATAGATTACGGCGCTCGCCCCGGGACGCAGCAGTTCCGTCGACACCGGAAGCCCCAGAATCGCGCGCACATGCAGTTCGAACTCGCTCTGGTACTGGCTCGCCAGTGTCACGAGGCCCGTATCATGCGGGCGGGGACTCACCTCCGAGAACCAGACCTGGTCTTCGTTCACGAAGAACTCACAGCCGAATATCCCGCGTCCGCCGAGGGCCGCGGTAACCTTCTCTGCCATCTCACGAGCGCGATACAAGGCCTTCTCGCTCATCGGCTGCGGCTGCCAGCTCTCCACATAATCCCCGCGCTCCTGGCGGTGTCCGATTGGCTCACAGAAGTGCGTCTCGATCACCCCGCCGGGACCGCTTGCGCGCACGGTGAGCAAGGTGATCTCGTACTGGAACTCGACGAACGACTCGACGATGACGCGCGCCATCGCCACGCGGCTCTTCTTCTGGGCCTCGTGCCATGCGGTCTCGAGCTCGGCCTCGTTTGTGGCCACCGACTGGCCCTTGCCCGACGACGACATGACCGGCTTCACGACACACGGAAAGCCGGTGACCGCCGCGGCCGCCTGCAGCTCCTCGAGACTGCCGGCAAAGGCATAGCGCGAGGTCGGGACCTTCAGTTCCTCGGCGGCCAGCCGCCGAATACCCTCCCGGTTCATGGTGAGGAATGCCCCGCGCGCCGTCGGTATGACCTCGGCCAGGCCCTCGTTTTCGATCTCCATGAGGGTCTCGGTGGCGATCGCCTCGAGCTCCGGGACCACGAAATCCGGTCGCTCGCGGGTAATGACATCGCGCACCGCGCGCCCATCGCGCATGTCGATCACATAGGAGCGGTGGGCCACCTGGTGGGCCGGCGCGCGCGCATAGCGGTCGACGGCCACCACCTCGACACCGAGCCGCTGGGCCTCGATGGCCACCTCTTTGCCCAATTCACCGCTGCCCAGCAAAAGCAGGCGCACGGCATCGCGTGTCAAGGGGGTACCCAAAACTGTCATGGCGAGAACTCCGAAGCGGGGGTGGGGTGGTTGGCGCGCATCATACCCTCGGTCCAAAGTCTGTCAATTCTCGATCTTCCGGTGATCGCCCGACACCACGGCCGCGCCGCCATGCCCGGCGTCAGTCCTCGGGTGCCCATGCCGGAGACGCCACGCTCGTGGCCGGCCTGCGATCCTCGCCCGCCTGCGCAAGGGGCGCGCTCCGTCCGGCGATTCCCGCGCGCCCGGCGCGCCAGCCAATGGACCAGGCCGTCGCCGCCAGGACCGCGATCCCGGCGAGCGCGAACCGTGGCCCGAAGCCATCGGCGACCCAACCGAAAAGCGGGGCCACGATCGGGGCGCCCCCTAAGGCCACGGCGATCAAAAACGCCAACAGGCGGCCGCGCATTGCCGGTTCCACCGACAACTGGAGGAGGCTGTTGGCAGACGTGACGAATACCTGTAACGCAAAGCCCAGGATCAGGAGCGCCAGGGCGAACACCCCCAGACCCGGGGCCAGAGCCGCGGCCATGGTAGCGAGCGCACACATCGCGGTCGCCAAGGACAGGACCCCCAGTCGCGGCGCCCGGACCGCGGCCAACAACGCACCACCGACCGCGCCGACGGCCATCAGTGAGGCAATAAGACCGTAAGACACGGCCCGCGCCTGAAAGACCCGGATGGCCATGGTCGAGACCAGGATCGGGAGGTTGACGCCGACCGCCCCCATCAACCCGAACATCCACAAGACCGCGATGAGGTCCGGGCGACGGGCCATGAGACTCAGGACCTCGGTGAATGCGCGCACCGCCGGACCCGGGCGCATACGCCCGCGCACCGGGACGCGCCGCAGGACATGCAAGGCACACAGGACCAGGCCGAACGAGGTGGCATTGATCAAAAATACGGGCCCGGTCCCCAAGGACCCGATCAGGATCCCCGTCAGGGCCGGTCCGCAGAGCCGCCCCATGTTGAACGAGAGGGCATTGAGGGCGACCGCGTTCGGCAGATCGGATGGCGGCACGAGATCCGACACAAAGGCCCCGCGCGCGGGTGCATCGAAGGCCGCGACGATGCCGAGCAGCAGCGCAAAACCGTACACTTGCCAGAGCCGCACCGCGCCCGTGAGGACCAGCGCCGCCAGGGTCAGGGCCAGCACCCCCATGAGTCCTTGGGTCACAACCAGGAGCCGGCGCCGGTCGCTGCGATCGGCGGCGGGACCGGTAAGCGGCAACAGCAGGGCCTGGGGCGCGAACTGTAGGGCGGTCACAAGACCCAACGCCAAGGCACTGTGCGCCGTGAGCCGCGTCAGTACCAGCCAGTCCTGGGCGGTGCGCTGCATCCAGGTGCCGAGATTCGACCCCAGGGCGGCGCCCGCCCAGAGGCGGTAATCGCGGCTGTAGAGCGCGCGCAAGGCCACAGGCGGCACGCGCGCCGCCTGTTCGCTCACTGAGCGCGCCGAGCGAGCAACGCCACGATCTCGTCGGTGGTGGCCGTCTCTCCCAGACGCGGAAAGATTCGTTTCACACTGTGGTCGTGGGCCTCAGCGCTGAAGTCGGTCATGGCGTCGCAGGCGAGCGTGACGTGAAAGCCGAGCTCGTGGGCCTGACGGGCGGTGGATTCGACACCGATGCTGGTGGCGATGCCCGCGATCACCACCTGGGTGACCCTGTGCGCGCGCAAAAGGCCCTCGAGGCCAGTCGCGGTAAAGGCCCCCCATGTCCGCTTGCCGATGCGATAATCGCCGGCCTGCGGCAAGAGCCCGGGCGCCAGTTCGTCCCAGTCGCGCGGCAGGTCGGCCAAATTTCGCGTCTGTTCGCTCCGGCCCGGGGCCCCGCCGTGAACGGTGACGAGCACCACCGGCAAGGCATGCGCCCGGAAGGCCGCCGCGAGCTGCGCGGCACGCGCCACCACAACGTCCGTGGGATGCACCATCGGTTGCGCGACGATGCCCTTTTGCAGATCAATCACGATGAGCGCCGTATGCTCATCCAATACCGTTGCTGTCACTGTCACCTCCTCGGTCGTATCGCGCAAGGCCGCCGGCATCCGCCGCGGGCTCGCGCATCGCCTCATCGCCCGCCACGCCCCCGCGTGTCCTACGGGCCCGCATACTTGTCTCGAACTCCTGAAAGTACCGCATGCCGCTCGCCGGGAACGCGCGGTTGAGCGCCCGGCGTCTCTCGAAAACCGCGATCGCCGAACCCACTGCCTCGGCCGGAAACGAGAGCCGGTCGCCGGCGCGCAGCACCGACAAAATCCAGTCGTAGGCCTCGTCGGCGCGCCGCACCGCATCCCGCGACCGCGACAGCGTCCCCGGACGCAAACGATACTCGTGCAAGGGCTGTGGATAAAGATAAGCGCCGCCGTGGCGGGCCATAATCGACAAGGTAAAAACGGCGTCTTCGGCAAACCTGAGACATTCGGGAAAGCGCGTGCGGCCGACGACCGCCCGCTGGTATACCGGCCAGAGACTCTCGCTCACGCACGCAAAGAATAGCCAGTCGTGGTACCCCTCGACCGGATCCTGCCAACAGTGTGCGTCGTAACCGGGACCAGGATACTCACAAAACCGCGTGTTCCCAAGCGCGATACCGTGCGCGCGGGCCAAAGGGACAAGAATAGACAGCTTGTCTGGATACCAGACGTCATCGCTGTCGAGAAACGTGACCAGCGGGTGGCGGGCGGCATCGAGGCCACGGTTACGGGCAGCCGATGGACCCGAACCCCAGGCCCCGGTGTATGCCAGCGTGAGGCGCCGGTCGGCGGGCAACAACGTCTGGTAGTCGACCCCGTCATCGGCCACTACGATCAATTCCCAGTGCGGGTAGGTCTGCGCCAGGACCGAACGCACGGCCGCGCCTATGCTGGCCTCAGCCCTGTAGGCCGGCATGACGATACTGACGGATAGCGGCCGTACCATGCTGCGCTCCCTGCCCCCTTGACACGCCGCGCCCCCGAAGTCTAGCACCTGCGGCGCACGATCCCGGCGGGTCGTCGCGGATCTTCCGCTGGCGTTAACGCCCACTATAATACGGACAAGGGATCGTGTTAGGAGGTGATCGTGACGCCGACTCTCTATCAGTTCTTTCATCGCCACATTCAATATGGCTTTAAACGGGCGGGCCTCGGGGAACCGGAAACCGTGGCTTATGTCAGCGACCTACTCACCCGTTTTGCGCACACAGATGCCCTCTACCCCCTCTATGACCATGAACAACGCCCGCTTAGCACCCTCGTACAGTTCCTCGCCGAACAACGGGCCGCACAGGACGAGGACCGCGCCCGCGAGATAGTCATCGTGCGTCATCTCGCCGAGTATGCGCTTTTTATGAGCGGCTTCTTTCGCGAACGCCTGCGCTCGCGCGGGCAATTGTCGTACTACGCCGACCATGGGCGCAGCGCCTTTGCCCAGACCGCCGACCTCGAAAGAAACAGCGGACGGGCACGAGTCTATTGGCGGCTGCAGCAGGATTTCGCACGCGTCGCGGAGGCCGTGGACGACATCCGCCGCCACCGGCTACCACTCCCTCCCGAGGCCTGCGCGGAGCGGCCGCTTGCCGCCCTATGGCGCCGGTGAACCGCTAGCGGCGCGCCCAGCGGCGCACCGCGGCGGCATGCCGGCGACTCACCGCGAGCCGCTTGTCGAGGCCCTTGAGAGTGACGTGCCAGGTGCCGCTCGTATCCTTTTCGATGCCACTGATGTGGGGGGTGGCGACCAAGGCATTCCTGTGGATGCGCAGAAAGCTCTCGCCGAACTCGCGTTCGAGGTTCACAAGCGAGTCCTCGATCAAATGCTCCTCGGTGGCGGTGCGTACCGTCACGTATTTGTTGTCGGCCAGGAAATACAAGACGTCCTGGACCGGGACCAGGCGGATGTTGCCGCGCAGGTGTACGCTCAGATGGGTGCGCACCACCGGGGATTCCTGCGCCTGGTTCAAGTCCTGGAGTTGCTGCAAGGTGAGCTTGCCGGCCTTACTCAAGGCCTTCGCTAGGCGATCCTTGCGGATCGGCTTCAACAGATAGTCGACGGCATTGACCTCGAAGGCATCCAAGGCGTGCTGGTCGTAAGCGGTGGTGAAGATCACGCCCGGCGGGGTATCGAGGCCCATGAGGTGCATGGCCGCTTCCAGGCCATCCATGCCGGGCATGCGAATGTCCATGAGCAGCACGTCGGGATTCAGGCGCTCGGTCTGGGCGATGGCCTCGCTGCCGTTCATGGCCTCGCCCACGACCGTATGCTCGCCGATCTCCCCCACCATCTCCCGCAACCTGTCGCGCGCCAGTTTCTCGTCGTCTACGATCAGGACCTTCATTGTGTCCCTCCTTTGTTCGGCCGGTGCCCCTGTCTCTCTCATCGTGAACTCTCCGCTAAGAATCGATCCCCCTGATTTCTGACAATTGGCATTTTTATTTTGACGTGATATTGATCGCCTTCCTCGAAGGTTTGCAAGCTCGCCGCGTCCTGAAAATGCGAGGCGAGTCTTTGGCGGATATTGTCCATGGCGATCTTATTGCCACGCCCATGAGCATGCTTGCGCACCTCCGGTATCGGATTACTGATGAGCACGTTCAAGGTATCGGACTGGTCCCCCCATAACTC
>JAJZZU010000114.1 GCA_021797365.1 Pseudomonadota bacterium
GGCGTGCATATCCATAAATACCTCCTCAAAAAGATTCTTCACTTATTGGGGCTCGCCGGAAATTAATACTGGGCTCACATCTCCATCTCAAAGTCCTGCCCGCGCGGCCGGGCCGGGGCCGGGGTGGCCGGGCTTCGCTCGGGTTTGGCCTCCGGCGCCTGTTCCTTAGCTCGGGCCTTCTCCTGCTCCTGACTCTCTTTCTTGATCTCCGCCCGCGCTTCGGCGCGCAAGGACTCCAGCACTCCCTGCGCGACCCGCCTGTCCGCTTGCATGGCGTCGTGTCCGGTCAGACGCTCGGCGGTCTTGGCCCACGCTTTTTTTAATCGCGTGATGTTGTCAGTGATAATGTCGAGAGCCAGACGCTCACGGCTGCAGGAGACATACGCGGTTTTGCTTGTGGCGGCCCTGGACGCCTCACCGGCAACCAACGCCCTGTTGATCGTGCGGCCCTGAGAACGGTGGACAGTTATGCCCCAGCCGTAATCGAGGGTGTGCATTGCTTGCGCATCGAGGACCACTAGGCTCTTATCGTCCTTTTCTATGGTGATCTTGCCGTCGGCGACCTCACGGACCGTGCCGGTCTCATTGTTCCGGAATCCAAAGGTGCGGTTGTTGTCCGTGAACACAAGGCGGTCGCCTGGCGCCACGGCCATCTCTCTACGGGTAAAGACCGAGAGGTTCTTGATGTCGACCTTGCGCATATCGAACATGCGTTCCGTGCCGTCTTGCGCCCGGGCGATCACTATGCGCCTGGTCGGGTCCGTGACAGTCGCGGTATAGTCGGTGGTCTTGCGGTCGCGACCTCGGCCTTCTGTTAGGCGTAGCAGCATGCCAGGCTTATAGGAGACCGCGTTCCTCATCTCCGCCCGCGTGAGCCCCGCTTTATCCAGGGCCGTCACGGTCGCGGCATCCGGGCCAACGGCTCCCGACTCCTGAAGGCCTTGCCGGATACGGTCGTTGATGGCGCGCCGCACGGCGTTGGTGCCCGACAAGACCAAGGTCTTCTGCCTCTCATCTTGAGAAAGGGCGAGGTATTTGGCGGCCATCTCCCGGGCAATGGCCTGTTGTCGCACGGCGGGCGGTGGGAGCTTGCCGGGATCCTTTTCGGACTGCGCTGGGGTTGGTCGCTCGATCCCGGCCGCCTTCCAGTCCTGATCCGTGACTGTCGCGGCTGACATATAGGGCTCAGCGAGGTCTACGGCACGCGTGGCGTCGCCATCGGCGAAGGCCTGGGCGATCGCGCGTAAGTCTTCATTCCGCTGGCGATTGATCTCCGTGATTTCGCTGACCAAGATGACCTTCTCTTGGATCATCTGCTCCAGGATCTTGCCCGCCTCGACGGCGTCCAGCTGCTTGGGATCGCCGACCAAAACAAGGCGGTCGGTGGGGCGCACCTTTTCTAGGACGCGTTGTATATCGCGGGTCGAAACCATCGCCGCCTCATCAAGAATGATAAGGCGCGGGGAGGGGTCTTTATCGGTGCGGGAGACGAAAGAGTGGAGGGTGCGCGTGTCGTCTGCGCCGATCTCTTTAAGCCCGTCGGCGGCCGTTTGGGACGGCCCCAGACCGACAACGCGCAAACCGCGCGCATGGGCCTCATCACTCAAGGCCGCCATGGCCGTGCTCTTACCGGCCCCAGCGGCCCCCACGATCGCCACGCATTGGTCGGCGCTGGTGAGGGTGGCGGCAACCGCCGCGCGTTGACCTGCCGTGAACTGGAAACCGTTGATCTTCTCGCGGGCCTCGATGCGCGCCCGGGCACCTTCGGCGGTTGTGATAGGTGTGGATGTGCTGCGCCCGGCTGCGATGCGCTCCAGGACCCGCGCCTCGGTTCGCAGGGTCTCCCTGGTGACAATGCGATCTTGCCCGGCAACGTAAAGACGGGAGGTCCTGACGCCGGACTCGATCTCCTGCGCGACCTTGTCCAGAGTTACCCCGCGGTGCATTCCGTGCAGTAAGGCCTCCAGTTGCACGCGGTTCGTGAACATCACCGATTCGCGCTCGGACAGGTGGTCGGCCGCGTGGGCCAAGGCCTCGGCAGCTGCCTCTGGTTCCGTCACCGTCACGGATTCGGGGACCGGGGTCTCGATGGCGATCGCGAGGTCGCGGGCCTCTTGCCACCACTCCCAACGCTGTTCGTCTTGGCTGAGTTGGCGCTTGTCCTCCCGTGTGCTGAGGTTCGCGGCGGTCCTCTGGGCGGACGTGGCCGTGTCACGGTCTAGGCCCCACTTCTCAAGCTGAGCCTCGACCTGAGCGGACCGGGCGGACGCGGCCTCGATCTGCTCGTCGCTGATGCCTGCAAGCTCGAATCCCTCTTTGGACTGCCGGAGTTCAAGGCCCAGGGCGCGTAGCTCGGTGGCCAGCTCCGCACGGTATGTGGCGCCAGCGAGCTTGATGCCGTCGTTACCGAAAGCCAGATCGATGGCGCGCATCTGCCCGTCGCGCCCCTTCGTGACGTTCAGCAAAATCGCATGGGTGTGGATCTGCATGCCCGTATGCCCATTCACGGGCCGCGCATCTTCATGACGATGGGCGGCCCACAGCCCGGAGCCCGTCTGTTCGGCTTGGGTGCCGCCCTTGCCATACCTGGCGGTCAGGAATTCTCGCTCGACAAGGGCCATGGCCCGGGCCGCGGCGCGGTCGTGGGCGGCCAAGATTTGGTCACGCATCTCCGGGGTGGCGGCGCCGAGGGCATAGAGCGAGACCGACTTAGGGGCCGAGAATGTGCAATCAATGCCCATGCGCCGATGTCCATCTTTCTCGACACCGGATGTGCCGAAGGTCCGTCCGTCCGGCAACCGGCCTTCCAGAAGTCCTTGGAGCGTCCGTCCATCGACGCGTCCGGCAAGGCCCAATTCGGCGGCCAGGGCGCCGCCCCAGGCGCTGGGGGTCGCACCCTTTGAGTAGTACCCGTCTCCCCGGCGGCATTCGTGCTGACAGTACGAAACGACGTTGCGGGCGGCGCCGGGACCGCCGGAAAGGCTCTTGAGGGTCATCATATGTGTGGACCTCCAGGTAGTTGTTCCTACTACCTGGGGCTCGGTGGAAATCGCGGCTGCGCGCTGGCCAGTCGGCAGACTCAAAATCGTCATCGTCCGACATGCTCCCGGCTCTTTCCGAGCCGGGGAAAACCCCAAAACCCCACCACCATGAAAGGATGAATTGAGGTTGAGGGGCAGCGGCTCCGCTGCGCTTGGCCGCTTTGACGTCTGGCCCACGTCCAAACTCGCGTGCGAAAGGCGCAAAGAAGGTCAAAATCGCGTCAAACACGGACCTAGAAAGGTCGAATGATCTACTTGTATTCCAGATCGTATCGGTTATGTTCTCCACCTAAACGCGACTGTGCTAATCGGAAGCCACAAAGAGCCAACTTGTGCATTTCCGCGCAGCCCCAGTAAGTGAGAGCGGGCATCGCTGCGTGGCCCGCTCTAAGGAGGAACAGATGGCAACATTAAACGACAGGGCCACGCGCTTGACCGCCCGAGTGGCTCCCTATCAGGCGGCCATCGCGGCGGCTCGCGCCGCAGGACTGACGTGGGCGGACATTGCCCGCGCCTTGGGGGTGCAGGCCCCGCCAGCCGCAGTGAGGCAGGCGGTCAAGCGGTGCCGGTATGAGGCGGCGCAGATCCCGCTACCGGAGCCTTCACAGCCACCGGCCCGGACGAGCACCACCCCACAAAAACCGGCTGGCCAAAGCCAGCCATTCGATATCAATACGCTGCCGAGAATCGGCGGGAGGAATTAGACGATGAAACGCACAATCTTTTTTAGTCATGGCAACAAGGGCGGGGTCGCTAAGTCGAACACGTCCATGGTCATGACCGAGCACCTATTGTCGATGGGGCTACCTGTCACACTGGTAGAAGCGGACATGACCCAGCCGGACATCGCGACACGCTATGCCAACGTGCCCGATGTCACGATCGGCGTCCTCCCGCTCAACCGGGCGGGGGATGCTGAGAATGCCCTTGGCGCGTTCGGGGAATATCTGGAGGTCCACATGCCCGAGGTGGTCGTGGTTAATCTCCCAGCCGGCGCAGGGGAGACACTGGATGCCATCGCGTCATCGATCCGAGACCTTGCGGACGGTCTGGAGTATCGCCTCGTCGCGACATACGGACTGGAAAAGAACCGGACCGCCAGCGACGGGCTACGTGCATCGCTGGCATCTGGACTGTTGTCCGTCATCCATCCCCAGGATCGGTTCTTGATCTACCCGGGATATAAGGGCGCTCCTGAGTCGTTCGACTGGTTCCACACCGAAGACCGGAAGAACACGGCCATTGGGGAGATTGTCATGCCCGCGATCGGGAGTCGGGCCGCATTGCAAAAGCTGGAAGCGACGCCCGGACGTGTCGTGGACCTGATCGACAAAAGAACCCGCCCGGAAGGCTGGATGATCCTGGACCAGTCCAGCATTTACCGCTGGTACCACGCGGCCCAGGCGGCGATCACGCCCGTGTTCGCAAACGGAGGTGAGTGATGGGTGACTTTGACGACGACATGCCTCAGATAGAGGCGAAAAACAAGGAGGTGGAGGCCCCTTCGGGGGCCTTGCTCCCATCGCCCCCATCTGAAATGTCGGAAACGTTTGATCGGATGGGGCCGGACGCGGGGGCGTTGGCAACCATTACGGGGACTCACGGCATCGGCCCAGACGACCCCTTATGGTCCGCCATCCAGGTCCTGCTCGACGTGCGGGCCGAGAGGGCAGGGACGGTCGCCGCAGCCGGCCAGGCAACTGCCGCAGCGGCCAGAATCGAGGCGGCCGCCCATGGGGTTGGGCAGACGATTTTTAACCAGACGGTCCGTGCCGGCGACGACCTAAAAACGCTCCTGGCCGCCAGCATCGAGGAGAAAACAGTCGAGGTCGGAAAAGCGGTCGTGGCGGTTATTCAACACACGGTGGGCGAGGGCGCCGCGGCTATCAAGAAGGCCGCCGCCTCGCTCCCATCCGCGGCCAACGCCCAGAGGGATGACATACTGAAGGAATGGCGCGCGGCCCTGACCACCACAGCGGCCCAGGAGGTGGCTCACAGGGCGCGACGGGGCGAATGGTGGATTATGGGAGGGATACTGCTGGGGATGATCCTGATGGCCGCTATCGGCGGCTGGGTGGGCAGGGCGACGGCACCCCAAGCTTGGCCGGCTGGCGCCCCGCCGGCGGCGATGTGGAAGTACCCTCAACAGAACATGGATGAATTCGCCTGGCACGTGGCAGACGCCAGGCTCACAAGATCCTGTCCGCCCGGGGACCTATGCCTACTCCTCAGGCGCCGTTAGGCCCCATCCCAGTTCCTGCCTTTCCTGTGGAAAGCGGGGTGAAATGTCGTAAACGTCTGAGTGATGAGTCGCCGGGCGGCTCTGAGCTGATTTCAGCTCAGAGCATTCTTCATTATTTGTTCATCCTCTTCCACGTCGGCATCCTCTTGCTTGTATTCTTTTATTCCTGTACCAGCCGTGCACGGGCCGACCGTAGACGGAAAACCCGTACACGGTCAGCCCCACTACGGTCCGCGCATTGCCCCCCGTTTTTACCAAAATTGGCCGCCATCTGACCATGTAACATATTGATATACAACACATTATTAGACGTGACGCGTCACGAGTGCGTCACGAGTGCGTCACGAGTGCGTCACGAGTGCGTCACGAGTGCGTCACGCCATCACCGCAAAATCCAGTAACCCATTGATTGGATAGTAATGTTACCAAAAAGAAAGGCCGCTGCAGCAGCCTTTTTGGTGGGGTTTTGTAGGTTTATTTTGGATGGGGAGTGGGATTAAAAATGATGTGCCAGACCCATCTCCCGCCAGGCCCAGTCGGGCTCTTACTCCTTTTCAGATAACCCGCGTTCTCCAACTCGCGCGCCATCCTGAGCCATTTTTCCTCCCCAACCCGCAGCCGTTTTTTGAGTGAAAAAATTGAGATTTGAAACCCGGGAGCCATGCCCGCCAACCAGGCGGCTACTCCACGCGTGTCAAGCCCCAAGCGCTCATCCTCCAGCATTGCCCGGGGAATAATGCCGTACCTGTCGTTTTCCCCAAAAACCCTCTCCAAGACCCCCCCGCGATGGGAAATCTGAATTCTGCTCTCTTGGCTCACCCCTCACCCCCATCCTCAAACATATCGATCTGCCGCTTCTGGGGATTCGCGAGCCTGTTGAGTAAGCCCCTGGCGATCTGCTCGATGCGCTTCCGCGACAGATGCATCGTGACGGCGATTTGCGCCACCGTGGAATAGTCGCCGAGTGCCAACGCAACTTCACGCTCCTGGAGAGTAACGGCGTAGTCGGCCAGCATCCGCCAACGCTTTGGTCCCAGACCACACACCGGCGTCTCCTCGAAGGTCTCTGGCCAGGAAGGGATGTCCATCCAATCGCTCCAGCCATCCGGCAAGATGTCGTCGATGTTGCAGATGACGACGCCCCTATGGATGCGCTCAGGACGTACGACATGGGATGCTGTTCTCATGAGGCACCCCCGGATTTACGGGGGCGGCCCATAGGGGTTTTGGGTACGGCGGACGCAGCAAGTCGCTCGTCGAGAAAATCCGCCAACGCCACGATGGGCACCACCCGCAGCCGGCCAATTTTCACCGACCGTAGAAGTGGCGTACGCCGCCCCGGCGCCAGTGCATTTTTTAGGGAGGCGGGCGTCCAGCCGATAAGCCCCGCTGCTTCGGCCACGGACAGATTGACTTTCTGAGGGAACATTTCCCGCAAGATCGGGAGGTGAACAGATTCAGTAGGCATGACACATCCTCACGGATGTGCCGGCCACCTTCTGCGACACAAAATGGTCAGGGGTGGGTGCCCTAACGTATGCTCCCCGTGGGGAATATCCGCATACCAGGGGGTCTCAGCCCGCTTGATGGCAACGCACCGAAAACCGTGATGGTCTGGGCCGGTGCGCCCGTGGCGGTTGCCACAACCGACCCCGCGCCCATGCGGGATGACTAGGTCGGTCTTACATTAACCCGCAGGCGTCACCAGCCATACACGGGTATCGGGGAACAGTATAGCCGACCACCAGGAATCTGACAAGTCTTTGTTTTGTATAGCATAAGATGCGTATGTTATTGAACATTTCGAGATTCACAGTGCTGTAATTATGCTGTAACGAGGGGGTGAAGTGGGTGACTGGGGGTTACTCGTAGTGCTTCGTGGTGCGCGGAAACGCTAGGGAATATAGGGACTTATGACGTGGGATGACGCGCAATGCCTTGTAATTAACGGTCTTTTTGCGATTCGTAATCAGTAGGTCTGGCGTTCGATTCGTCTCACCGGCACCAATAAAATCAACGTGTTACAGGTAGTTAGCCCTCGAGTGAATTTTTCGTGTAGGCGTCATGTAGACGGGGGGGCACGTGAGATGAGTGATTCTATTTTGTTGCATCGTCAGGTTTTGATAGTGGCCTCTCGTTGTGTGTACCGCGTCTGTAGGCGATCACCAAGATCCGCGTCTTTTTGGATGGTTACGCGGATTTATCAGGAAAGCGTTCCTTGAGGGAACGGGTTTGGAGGGTCTTGTCCGGGCGGTGATGGCTGAGGGTCGACGGCGGTGA
>JAJZZU010000115.1 GCA_021797365.1 Pseudomonadota bacterium
TTTCTTCCCGACCTGACCGACGCCCAGATCACAGCGCAGATCCGATACGCCCTGAATCACGGCTGGGCGATCGGCGTCGAATATACCGACGACCCGCACCCGCGCAACACCTACTGGGAGATGTTCGGCATGCCGATGTTCGATCTGAAGGACGCAGCCGGCATCCTGATGGAGATCAACGACTGCCGCAAGACCTTCCCCAACCACTATGTGCGCGTCACGGCGTTCGACTCATCCCAGGGATGGGAGACGCCGCGCATGTCATATATCGTAAACCGCCCGAAGAAGGAACCGGGCTTCGGGCTCGTGCGCCAGGAGGTCGATGGCCGCCGGATACGGTACACGATCCACAGTTACGCCACCGACCATCCGGAGTCCGAGCGCTACTGACGCGGCATAGGGGCTAGGACCGCTGTCTTGTGACGGCGGCCTGCCCGATCGCAGGTGAAATCCGCAGCGCGGGAGACAACACAATGGGCATGGGCGAAGAATCGCAGGTGACAGGGCCAGGGGCACCGAACGACGATACGCCGGTCGATCTCGAGGCGGAGTTCAACGACTCGCGCGTCCAGGAGGTGCTCGACACCCTCGATCGCGAGCTGATCGGCCTGCGGCCCGTGAAGACGCGCATCCGCGAGATCGCAGCGCTCCTGCTCGTCGACCGCCTGCGCAAGCGTTACGCGCTGACCGCCGGGACACCCACTCTCCATATGTCCTTTACCGGCAACCCCGGGACCGGCAAGACCACCGTGGCGCTGCGTATGGCCGAGATCCTGCACCGCCTAGGCTACGTGCGCGAGGGTCATCTGGTCGCCGTCACGCGCGATGATCTCGTGGGCCAATATATAGGCCACACCGCCCCCAAGACCAAGGAAGTCATCAAGAAGGCGATGGGCGGGGTGTTATTCGTAGACGAGGCCTATTATCTCCACAAACCTGAGAACGAACGCGATTACGGGCAGGAGGCGATAGAGATCCTGCTGCAGATCATGGAGAACAACCGCGACGATCTGGTGGTGATCCTGGCCGGCTACAAGGACAAGATGGAGCGGTTCTTCGCGAGCAATCCCGGCATGCGCTCGCGTATCGCCCACCACGTCGATTTTCCGGACTACTCGGCGGCGCAACTCATGGCGATCGCAAAACTCATGCTTGCCGAGCAGAACTATGGCTTCAGCCCGGCCGGCGAGAAGGCATTTGCCGACTACATTCCGCTACGCATGAAGCTTGGACATTTCGCCAACGCACGCTCCATCCGCAACGCCCTCGACCGCGCGCGCCTGCGACAGGCCAACCGGCTGTTCGCGGGCAAGCGCCGGCCGCTCACAAAGCGCGACCTCATGACCATAGAGGCCGAAGATGTGTTGGCAAGCCGCGTGTTTGGCGAGGGGGCCACGGATACCGATGCCACCCCGACGCACTGATCACGGATCGGGGGAGGTCGCGAGACTATCAAGCGCCGCGATCCAGCGGGCCTTGTCGTCGGCCCCGGCCCAGCTCGCCTCCAGGCTATTGCGCGCAAGCGCGGCCCAGGTGGCGCGATCGAAGCCGAAGGCTTCATGCACGGCACGAATGTTGTCGTTCATGTAGCCCCCGAAGTAGGCGGGATCATCGCTATTGATCGTCACGCGCACGCCGGCGGCCATCAATGCCGGCAGGGTATGATCCTTCATGGTGGGAAAGACCCGCAGGCGTACGTTCGACAAGGGGCAGACAGTGAGCGCGACACCATCGGCGGCCAAGCGCCGCACCAACGCCGGATCGTCGACGGCGCGCACGCCATGGTCTATGCGCGAGGCCCCCAGGACATCGAGGGCCTCGGTGATATACGACGCCGGGCCCTCTTCGCCGGCATGGGCGACGACGCGCTTACCGAGGGCACGCACACGCGCGAATACCCGTGCGAATTTCGCAGGCGGATGGTCGCGTTCCGACGAGTCGAGACCGAAGCCATCGATGTCATCCAGAAACGGCTCGGCGGCGGCGAGCGTCGCGAATGCCTCCTCCTCGCTCAAATGTCTAAGGAAGCACAGGATGAGCCGGCTTGTGATGCCAAAGCGCCGCGCACCCTCAGCACGCCCGGCATTGAGGCCGGCCATGACCTCGGCAAACGGGATACCACGCGCCGTATGGGTCTGGGGATCGAAAAAGATCTCGGCGTGAACGACGCCGTCGGCATGCGCGCGACCGAGATAGGCGAGCATGAGGTCGGCGAAGTCATGGCTGGCGCGCAGCACATCCGCACAGGCGTAATAGAGATCAAGGAACGACTGGAGATCGGTGAATGCCTTGGCGGCATGCAGCGCCTCCTCATCGGCATACGGCAGGGTGAGTCCGTTGCGACGCGCAAGCGCGAACGCGAGTTCAGGCTCAAGCGTGCCCTCGATATGGACATGCAGCTCGGCCTTGGGCATGCGGTAAGCGAATTCGAGAGCGGATAGAGCAGACGGTGGCATGATGTCCCCCAGCGACACAAGGCCCCTATTATGCCCGATACCATCGCGGCACGCTCGGCTGTACGATTCGCCGCCGCCCTGACCTATCCGCCGATCGCCTCCCAATGGGCGGCCCCGGGGGGCACGATCGGCAAGGCCTGCTCGCGGGCATCCACGGGCACGCGCACAAGGCACGGCCCCTGGGTGGTCAACACGTCCGACCAGAAATCCGGGCCCTCGCCCGCATCACCGGCGTCGAAGGCCGGTATCCCGAACCCACGGGCGATGGTGACGTAATCAGTAGCCTGCGCGAAGCGCGAGCCAAACCCGGGCGCGGCATAGAACAACGCCTGCTGCTGGGCAACGAGTCCCAGCGACTGATTGTCGAGGACGATCACCTTCACGTTGACGTCCGCCTCGGCGGCGGTGGCGAGCTCCTGGATATTCATCAAAAGCCCGCCGTCGCCTGTAAAACAGATCACCGGGACCTCGGGCCGGGCGTACGCCGCGCCGATCGCAACAGGCAAACCAAAGCCCATAGTGCCAAGACCGCCGGATGTGAGCCAGCGCCGCGCATCCGCCAACGGATAATGTTGCGCGACCCACATCTGGTGTTGCCCGACATCGCTCACGACAATCGCCTCCGCGGGCGCGGCGCGCGCGACCTTCTGCAGGAGCGCGCGCGGGGCGCCGGGACCGCCCTCCCTGTCCGGATACGCGGCCCGCAAGGCCGCCACCCGGGCCTGCCATAGAGGGCGCGTGCGTGGCCGAAGGCGCGGTAGGAGCGCCCTTAAGACACACCCCAGGTCGCCTGCGATCGCGATATCGGGGATGCGCAGCTTGCCGAGTTCGCGCGCATCGATATCCACATGAATCACCTTGGCCTGCGGGCAGAAGTCGGCAAGCCGTCCGGTGGCGCGATCATCGAAGCGCGCCCCCAAGGCTATCAGGAGGTCGGTCTCGCGCAGCACGGCATGGCTTGCGCGCGAGCCGTGCATGCCCAACATCCCGAGCGACAAGGGGTGCCCCTTGGGGAATGTGCCGAGCGCCATCAAGGTCATGACCGCCGGCATGTCCTGACATTCCGCCAGGGCGCGCGCGAGCGGCGCCGCCTGCGCCTGCACAAGCCCGCCGCCGAGGTAAAGGATAGGGCGCTGCGCGCCGGCGATGGCCTCGGCCGCGGCCTCCACGATCGTGTCCGCCGGCGTTGCCGGCAAGGCCGGGGCCGAGGCCTGTGGTAATGCGCACGCATCAGACACACATTCCGTTTGCACGTCCTTGGGGATATCGATCCACACCGGCCCGGGCCGTCCCGACTGGGCCTCTGAAAGAGCGGTCGCGAGGATCCCGGGGAGCTCATCCGCACGTCGCACCTGCGCGCTGAACTTGGTGACCACGCGCGCCAAGGCGCAGGTATCCACCTCCTGGAAGGCATCCGTGCCGATCATCGCGCGCGGGACCTGGCCTGTGATCGCCAAGAGCGGGATGGAGTCGCGCTGAGCATCGGCCACCGCGGTCAAGAGATTGGTCGCACCCGGACCGGACGACGCCAGGCACACACCGACCCTGCCGGTCGCGCGCGCATAGCCCTGGGCCACGAAACCCGCTGCCTGCTCATGGCGAACGAGCAAGTGACGGATCTGTGCGGATCGTGCCAGGGCATCGTAGATCGGCAGAATGGTGCCCCCGGGTATACCGGCCACGAGGCGCACCCCGTGGCGCTCGAGCAAGGTCACGAGCAGTTCAGCGCAGGTCACAGACATCGATCGACTCCTTTAACAGGGGCCGGAGTCCGCCGAGGAATGAGGTCGTGAAGGGACGCTATCCGCCGGCGGCCTGCCGGCGGATGAGTAGACGTTTACAAAAGGTCGCTCTGGCCGCCGGCGTTCGTTACGCGTACGGCCAGGACCGCGCCGTCGAAACGGCACGCGGGTCCGGGACAAAGACGCGATAGGCAAGCGGTCATCGGGTTTCCCTTACAGATCGCCGATTATTGTGCGCGATCGCGCACGACGACACAAGGGGGAGCGGTGAGCACGGCCATCGCGCCGGACCGCATCCCGGCGTCCTTGATTGCGGTCAAGGATTACCTGACTGCCTCAGTCAAGTATTGTCTTGCGCCGTGCGCGATGGTGCCCACGGCGCGCCCATCCCAACCGATCGGAGACCTTCCTCATGACCATTGCCCACAACCACCTGCGCGATGATCGCACCTATCCATTCGACGCCCGCGGGATCGCCAAGCGGTTTCGGCACGCCGCCATCTTCGGCGCCCTCGATGCCCTGACCCCCGGCGAGGCCATGGACTTCCGCAATGACCACGATCCCATCCCGCTGCTCCAACAAATGGAGCAGCACTACGGCCACCAGGTCGCCATCGAGTACCTCGAACGCAATGCCGCGGGCGTCCTAATCCGCTTCACGCGCCGTCCGGCCTGAATCCGCGGGCCATTGCAGGGCGCATCGGACAGGCGGCGCGCGGCTACACAATAAGTCGCGCGCCGCCGACCATGAACGACACCATGAGCCTCTGCACGGATGCGGGCAGATCGAGGGGCGTGAGCAGCATCTTCACCGCCGGCTGAAAGGGATAATACCGGCGCATCCACACGCGTATGCGGTTGCGAAAGGCACGAAAATCGCCGCGCGTGAATGCCGCGCGTGATTCGCAGGCGAGGCTCACGTTCTTTACGGCCAGATAGGCGTCCTCGCTATCCACCTCGGCCACTCGCCGCCAGATCTCGCGCGCCACACGCCATCGGGAATGCGGTTCGCGCCCCTGATAGTCGCGATAGATCCGGTAGAACCCCTTATAATGGCCGATCTCGTCCTCACGGATATGGCCGGCCAAGGCCGCCAATACCGGCTCTGGACTGGCTTGGCGCAGCATCCCGTAAAAGCTCGACGTACCGGTCTCCACCACGCACCGCGCGGCCATTTCCAGGGCGCGGGTCGGACCAAGCCGCGCGGTCTCGCAATACGGCGCGTAATCCGCCCGGAACCCGTCGAAGCCCCGCTGCCAATCGAAGTCGGGCCATACGGATAGAACGTAGCGTTTCAAGGCCTCGCCATGCTGCACCTCCTCCGGCCCCCATTTGCGCGCAAGCCAGGTACAGGTCTCGTCATCACCGGCATAATAGTCGCCCAGGTTGCGGGCATACAGATCGGAGAGAATCTCCACAAACGACGAGGCGGCGAGCAGGTAAAACCAGTCGCGATCATCGGCGATCATAGTCCGATCCACCTGGTCGTAGGGGATGTCGTCGAGCGACCACCGTCGCTGGAAAGGGCTAAGATGCATTTCCACAGCAGAACCTCCCATCGGTCTTGTGCCACCTCTTAGGCAAGGCCGCAGTCACGGGACGGCCGCCACGGACCGTCGGTCGTGCCGGCCGATGGGTCTGGGCATGCCGTCGCGCTAGTATAAAAAACCATCCGGAGGCCCGCCAGCCGACGTCGAGCCCGCGCCCCCTGGGCGGCCTTACCGGTCGAACCCACACAACGAGAGGGAGATCGCCATGCACGATCATGATACGACGGCACCGGACAACGGTGCCTATTTGCCCACCGAACCGAATGTCGAGACCGCGATCTTGGCCGGCGGCTGTTTCTGGTGCGTCGAGGCCGTCTTTCGCGAGCTGCGCGGGGTCCTGAAAGTGGAGTCCGGATACTGCGGCGGCACGCGCGAGACCGCCGACTATCAACAGGTATGTACGGGACGCACCGACCACGCCGAGGCGGTGCGCATCTCTTATGACCCGCAGCAGATCCGCTACGAAGACCTGCTCACGGTGTTTTTCTCGATCGCCCACGACCCGACGCAAAAGGATCGACAAGGTAACGATCGCGGACGCCAATACCGTTCCGTCATCTTCTACGGCGATGAGCGCCAGCAGGCGGCGGCGACTACCATCATCGAGCAATTGACGCGTGATCAGGTCTTCAAGAATCCGATCGTGACTGAGGTCGTGGCCGCAAGCCCATTCTATCCGGCCGAGGTCTATCACAACAATTACGCCGCCTGCCACCCGGACCAGCCCTACGTCGTGCATGTCGCGGCCCCCAAAGTCACCAAGCTCCGGCGCTATTTCACGCACATGCTGCGCCGCTCCCCGCTATCATAACGGCTAGCACAAAAGGAGCGACCCATGAATGATGAGACATCCAAGCGCTATTCGGCGTCCGGTTACGACCTCTCGCCGCTGCCCACCGTCGTTTACGAGCGGCGCGTGAAAGACCTCACCCCCGAGGAGCGGCGAGTGCTGCTCGCCTCGGGCACCGAGACGCCATTTTGTGGCGGCCTGCTCGATGAACACGGTGTCGGGACCTTCGTCTGCCGGCTGTGCGCACTGCCGCTCTTTCGGTCCGAGGACAAATTCGAGTCGGGCACCGGTTGGCCGAGCTTCACGCGGCCTCTCGATCCCGACCATCTCACACGCCTCACTGATACCAGTCACGGCATGACACGCACCGAAATCCGCTGCGCGCGCTGTCAGAGCCATCTCGGGCACGTCTTTCCCGACGGGCCGGCCCCGACCGGCGAACGGCATTGCGTCAACTCCGTGTCGTTACGCTTCATGCCCGATGGCGCGCGGGCCGATCACGAGGAGCGCGACGCGTAAAGCCACGGCGCACATCGCAGCCAGGCCCGAAGGTCCCTGGTACAGCCCGCTCCACACCCTAGACTGACGATTGGCCACAGAAGGCAGATGCCATGCGCATGGTCGTCAACGGGATCGAAAGGACAATACAGGCATCGCCGGATACACCTCTCTTATGGGTGATCCGCGATGAATGCGGGCTCCTCGGGACCAAGTACGGTTGCGGTATCGGGGTGTGCGGGGCGTGTACGGTCCATGTCGATCACGCACCCCTACGCGCCTGCATACTCCCGGTGGGATCCCTGGCCGGCCGCCATATCACTACGATAGAGGGCCTGTCCTCGGACGGCATGCATCCCGTGCAAAAGGCGTGGGTAGCGGAGGATGTCCCGCAATGCGGTTACTGTCAGTCGGGACAGATCATGAGTGCCGCGGCGCTATTGGCGCGCCATCGTCACCCGAGCGACCGCGAGATCGACGCCGCCATGGCCGGCAACCTGTGCC
>JAJZZU010000116.1 GCA_021797365.1 Pseudomonadota bacterium
CGTCTGTCGGGCCTCGCGCAGCCCGCGTTCGGCCAACCGCGTTTGGTTAAACGTGCACCCCTGTACCAGATGGTCGCGCAACACACGGGTGGCCCATTGGCGGAAGCGTGTGCCCTGGGCGGACTTGACCCGGTAGCCGACCGAGATCACAACATCCAGGTTATAGTGGTCGACCTGATAGGTTTTCCCGTCTGCCGCAGTATGTGCAAATTTTGCACATACTGAATCCGGGGCGAGCTCCCCCTCCCGAAAGACATTGCGGACGTGCTTGGTAACAACCGACCGCTCGCGCCCGAAAAGCTGGCTCATCTGGTCCTGGGTCACCCAGACGGTTTCCCGATCCAACCGCACATCCACCCGCGCCGAGCCGTCCGCGGCTTCGTAGACCAGTACCTCGCCACCGGGTACATCGCCTTGCGTGCCCATCCCTGACTTCCTGCACATATAAACACCGCGTCCGGCCAGCGGGTGTGTTGTCTCTCGGCCAAGACGAACTGATTCACGACCGGCCAATCGTTATTGTCCGGCCCATAGAAGTCAATCGCCTTCGTCTGCGCGCCAGCGATAGAATCGCCCTTGCGGCGATACTTCATCGTCTCGCCATCTACCAGCATCCGGTGCACGGCGTGGATGTGCTCCATCAGCGACGGCCCATCGGTGCGCGTCAGTTTATGGTAGGCCTCTTCCGGGGCTTCGGCGGGCAAATCGGGGTTGAGGCGCGCCAATGCCTGGCGCCTGTGGCCTTCCAGCACGACATTGTGGTAGTACGGGTCAGCGGGTTCAGCGGCGGCGATGCCGGGGCCATGCAGAACCGCGTAGCCAAGCGACTCCGGCCACCCCAGGGCGGCGTCTTCGCCAACCGATTCTGTGAACATACCCATACCCGGATAAAAACCCACCCCAACCGGCCGGGCCGGAATGGGAGCTAATTGGAGTGGAATTGGAGTGGAATTGGAGGTCATCGAGAATCCCTCACAACCCCCTGATTCACAAAGAACCAGGATGCGCCCCTGCCATGCCCCCTCGTTTCCACAAGCCCAAGTCGCTTGAGTAGCGCCAAGTCTTCCTTGACCTCCCATTCCGGCACGTCACCCCCCAAGTTGGCTCGAACCTCCCGGAGCGCCATACCGGCTGGGTTTGCTTCTAACAAGGCAAGAACCCACCGTTGTCTTTCACTCAAATCGTGGGCTACACGCTGTGGCGGTACATAACAACTTGGCCGCAGTCTGACCGTTACACACCCGCCCGCATCCTCAATCTCCGGATGCGGCAGGCCCGCCTGCTGCATCGCCTCCGCCATTTTCAGCGTGCCCCGACCCCACGACTCAATCACGCCCCGTCGAAACAAGGTGCGCGCGATCAGCGGGTTCCACGGCAGGGATTCATGCGGCGCAAACAACGCCTCCGGCGTCAGTCCAAAATGTAAATTTCCGGACGACGTGACTTCAAGCCTGTCGTCATAGATCGCCACAGCCACCGAGCCGCCACCAATGCTGTAGTCACGGTGGCAGATCGCATTGGCAAGCGCTTCTCGCAGCGCCACGGGCGGGTACAGGGGATCGTCCACGCGCTCGAAAAGACCTGGAGCAACACGACCGGCAACCGGCAGGCTTTCACGCAAAAAGCGCTCGGCGCGCAACAGCAACTCGAATGCATTCCCGTGGAACTGCCGGTTGTCGAGAAATTCGGTGCGATCCGTACCGCGAAATTTGGCCACGCGAAGCAGACACTGCGGGTAATCCGCCTCCAGTCGCTCGACACGCCCGAACAGGACAACGGCCGCTCGCAGCAACTGGCTATCGCGCATCAAGCCTAGTCCACGGAGTAGCTCTGCTGGATCGCGTGTGCCTGGGTCCTCGGCGCGTCCGCGCCGGATGGCCTCCTCAATCGTGCGCGTGATTTCCGCTATATCCAGATCAGACACTGACCAGCGATCGGCTGGTTGGTTTTCCCAGCGGATCTCGCCATGCAGTCTTTCCAAGAGCATCCGGTTGTACTCATCCCGGGACATCACGAGGCTTGTGTTCCCGACACGTCGATAAGCTTGGCCTTTGTACGAGTATGGCCGAACCGGGCCCTGGGTCACCGTCATTACGATCACTTCACGGCCACCGCCCACATCCACGCGATCGATAGTCGGGAATGCCGGCGGGTCGAGTTCTTTGATTTCCTGTGCAATCTCTTCGATAGTATGGTCGCTGACTTTCTGTCCCGTGACTCGTTTGTCCGCTTCAACACCGAACAACACCCTCCCGCCACGGTGATTGAGCATGGCGCATAGCGTGCGCACCGCCTCGCGGCGCTCGCCGGTTGTGCGCTTGAACTCCATCGTTTCGGACTCGCCCGAGGCGGCCCAGGTCTTGATCTGTTCAGGTGTCATTCCTGTCGTACCCGTATCCAGATTTTTGGCCCTCTATCGGGGACGCGTAAAACCGCATAACCGAACGAAGCCAGCCGACGGCGGCGCGTTCGACGACGGATTCGCTGAAAGCGGTCATATCTGTGTAACGACCTCCAGCGCAATGTGAGTCATGCGATAGCCTCAGAAATCGCTTCATAGAATTTCCTGAAGCTTCGCGACCGGGTACCATTGGGATCAACATGGGTGCCTATGAGCCGTGCCGCCTCCACCTTGCGCAACCCATTCTTGAAGTATCCGTGTCTCTGAAGGATGCGTTCGAATGCCTCCCATGTTCCGCCTCGTATCGCATCGGGATCACGATAGCTCGCTTGGTTCGGAACGTTCAGCGACACTCTCGGGAAAGCCTTGCGGACAGCTTGCCAATCGCCGAAATACCACGCCTCTAGCTCCTCAATTGCAATGCGATTCACGATCTGACAACGCGCCTGCGGGGCCGTCGCTCGTGTGCGCAACCCAGCTGCGATCGCCACGGATTCGAGACGCTGTTTTAACGCTCTGCAATCCTCGTCATCGCGGTCGACTACAACCATGATGCGCCAGTCGTCCGGCAACCACTGCGCATAGCCGTGCAGTCGGTCCTCCAACTTTCCAAGCAGGTCGGCCTTACCCTGGAAAGGATGCACCTCAAACGTTCGATTCGCAGGTAGCAGTCTTGGCAGGAGGCGTCTCAGGAATGCCTCCATCGAAGGCTCTTCAACCAGAAATTCCAAGTGTATCACTGTCATCGACCGCGGCCTCGAAGGGGACGGGCCGGAGCACCCTGGTTCACTAGTGGATCGCCCACGCCAAGCTGACCCTCCATCCACAGGTGTCCAAGCAACGCGCCGCGTTCGACAAAATCAGTCACACCTGGCAAGTCCGCTGCGCGCCTCATCTGCGTATAGCCTTCCTCGTCTCGCCACAGCACGCGTACCTCGTCCGGTCGCAACGCATTAAGAAAAAACGGTGAGTGCGTCGTGACCAGAAGCTGCGTGCGTTCACTGGCGGCGCGGCACTCCTCAGCGAGCTCTGGCAATAGACGTGGATGCAAAAAATTCTCCGGCTCCTCGATGCCAATGAAGGGGGGCGGTATGGGATCGTAAAGCAGCACCAGATAGGCCAGCATCTTCAACGTGCCGTCGGACGCAAAGCGCGCGAGTATGGGATGGCTGAATGGTGCGTCCTTGATCTGTAGCAAAAGTCGACCATCGGGCATGGTCCCGGCCAGCACGCGCTCAATGCGGGGCACGCGCTGGCGCAGAACGCTGAAGATGTATTCCAACCGGTCACCATGCTGTTCGGCCAAATACTGGATGACGTTTGCGAGGTTATCGCCCGTCTTGGTCAGCCGCTCCTGTGGTCCGGCCTCGGGTTGGCCGCGCGCGCTGTCGGCCGAAAGGTAAGACACATACCATCCGGTGATAAAGTCGCGCAGCGCCGCCACCCGCGGATGCTCGGCGAATTGACCGAGCGCGTTGACCGCAAGCAGATCTGATGATTTCAGCGGCATCTCGATGCGCCTGTCCTGCTCATCGGGCAGCTCACCGCTGACAGCACGGCCCTGCCCCTCCCGGTAATCGAGAAATCGAAAAGGTTTCCCGCGCTGGCCGCGCCGCCATTGAAGCCATTCCTCGACCACGATAGGACCGCTCTTTCCTTCGTCGACTGCCACGTGATAGGTGATGAGCGGATACCCTGGCTCCTTATACTTGATCTCGATGGTTAGGGGCCCGTCGCCACCTCGTGTCTTGAGCTCCTTGGCGCGCCCGCGCTTATCCCATGCCCGACGCAGACCTAGATCGAAGCATTCGGATAAAAATGCGAACACATCGAACACCGTCGACTTGCCGCTGCCGTTGGGGCCAAGCAACACCGTCAAGGGGGTCAGGGCCTTGAACTCCACCTCACGCAATGCACGGAAGTTTTGCACCTTCAAATACTCGATGCGCGCTCGAGCATGGGGCTGTATATTGGATGTTTTCATGCAGTATCCTCGATTCGCCTTTCAGCATTATTCAGCCGCAGTTCGCCAGAGATGAGCTTGGGCAACAGCGTGTCGAGCTGGGCCGTTAAGGTGCGAGCTTCGCGGCGACAAATGAATATTCGCTCCAGAAGACTTGTCACTGATCGCTCAAATTCTGTGACGAGCAGCGATGGAGGAATAACCACTGCAAGGTTCAGGATGGAATCGGCCTGGGCGCGCTGATGGCTCTTCGAAGTTCCTGTCACAAGACTCTCGACCTGTTGACGGAAAATCGGTGAGCGCGTTAGGCAATAAACGTAATTCCGCGCAAATGGCGACCGCGCGCGAAGAACCAGAAATTCGGTTAAACACACCGCACGTTCGCCAGGGTGGACGTCGACCATCCACACGCGCTCGATCTCGGGGTCTAGTTTTGAGAGAAGGATCACGCCAGCGGACACGCGCAACTTAATGCTCTTGATGCTTTCGCCGTACTCAAGCTTCGGAGTTTGCCAGTCGTCAAAGGCCGGGAGGCTGTAGTGGTGAAACCAAATGTCCGGTGGCGCCATTGGGTTCTCTTGGTCTCGAAGCTGTTCGGCCACATCCCCGAAACGGCTTACCTTCCACCCTTTCGGAATCTCGCCCAGTTCCGAGGCTTCGAAAGAATCCGGAAAGAGGTCGGCGAGGGTTTGGGGGAGGCCGGGGTCGCGGCGCTCGGCTTTGGCGCGGACGGGGTCGAAGTCCACGAACCACGATTTGAAGAGCGCCCGCGCCATGGCCTCCAGCGTCTCGTTCATCCGTCGGTTCAGTTCGATCTTGTCATCCAGCGTGCCGAGAATGTGGGCTGTGGTGCGTTGTTCAGAAAGCGGCGGTGCCGGTATCTTCAAGTTCCGATAGTCATCTCTCCTGACGAAATCGCGTGCACTTCCCGAAGCCCACCCGAGACTCTCTTTCACAGCATGACGGAACGTATAGTACACAAAACGCGGAGTTGCCCTCTCCGGTCGTGCCCGAACGAGCCACATGTTTTGATTGAGCAATGCCGGAAGATCCTTTTTTCGAACAAACCCAACTTTTCCTAACGTGGCCCCTACCATAACGAAGAGGGCGTCCTCGGGCCTCAGCTCAAAACGACTGTATTGGGAGCAAAGCTCCTCGGGAAGATAGACTGCGTCCTCCCTATCTATGCTACCGTCATCGCTAATGTTCAGTGTCCGGAGAATGAAGCGACCCACGGGAGCGTAATCGGCACTCTTGAAGGCAAAACCACCTGAGAGGTCTGCGAGCGCCGATAGAGACTCTTCGTTCCACTCACCCGCCATACCCAAGCTCCTTCGGGTTGGCGACGATAGCAGCGCCCGGCTTTGTGGCCCTGTTCCACCGCTCGCACGGTTTCGCCGGGCGTGGCTGCATCCTCATGGCTCCTCCCACGGCGCGAATCCGATAGGCCGCTTCTTCTTGGGCTCAGGCGGGGTCATCAGTTCGCGGATGGCATCAAAGACGACCTGGAACTGGGTGTCGTATTTCTTCTCCAGGGCGGCGAGCTTGCGGGCAAGTTGCGCGTTCGAGGCGAGCATCTGGCGCAGACGCACGAAGGTGCGCACGACAAAAACACTCATCTCGACTGCCCGCGGCGTATTGAGCACTGAGGCGGCCATGATGGCGCCATGCTCGGTAAAGGCGTTGGGCAGTGCCGGGGAAAACTTCAGGCGCTGGAGGTGGTCGCAATTTGCGACCACCTGGGCCTTCTCTTCGGCCGAGAGCGGAAACAGGAAATCCTCCGGAAAGCGCTCCGGATTCCGTTTTACCTGCTCATTCAACCGCTTGGTGGTGACCCCGTAGAGCTCGGCCAGATCGGCATCGAGCAGGACCTTGTGCCCTCGAATGAGGAGGATGCCCCGGGCAATCCGCTCCTCGGGGACAATGAGCGCGGATCGCTCGGTTTTCTTCTTAGTCGCCATACCCGAGATCCCTGAGATTGGCGGCGATGGCGGCATCCAGTCTCGCAGCTTCCTGCTGTTGCTCCCGAAGCTGGGCGGTGAGGCGCCTCATCTTCTCCTCGAACGGCTCCCCGTCGTCTGTCTGGGTCTCGGCGCCGACATAGCGCCCGGGGGTCAGCACATGGCCGTGCTTGCGGATGTCATCTAAGGTCGCGGCCTTGCAGAACCCTGGGATGTCTTCGTAGGCGGTAGGGTCGTTGGGGGCGAGCGCATGCAGGGCGTCGGGATCTCCGCGCCAGCGATGGTAGGTGCCGGCGATCTTCTCGATATCGGCCTCGGTCAATTCCCGGTGGGTGCGATCGACCAGGGTCCCGAGCTTGCGGGCATCAATAAAGAGCGTCTCGCCGCGCCGATCCCGGAAGCGGCCATTGGTCTTCGTGCGCGTCAGAAACCACAGACAGACCGGGATCTGGATGGAGTAAAAGAGCTGGCCGGGGAGCGCCACCATGCAATCGACAAGATCGGCCTCGATCAGGTTCTTGCGGATCTCGCCCTCGCCGGACTGGTTCGACGACATGGAGCCGTTGGCGAGCACAAAGCCTGCGGTGCCGGTCGGCGCCAAATGAAAAAGGAAGTGCTGGACCCAGGCGAAGTTGGCATTACCGGCCGGCGGCACGCCATAGGCCCAGCGCTTGTCTCCCTTTAAGAGCTCACCACGCCAATCGCTGTCATTGAAAGGGGGATTGGCGAGCACATAATCGGCCTTGAGATCGGGGTGCTGATCGGCATGGAAGGTATCGCCCTGGGCGATCTGGGCCTCGATGCCGCGGATGGCGAGATTCATCTTCGCCAACCGCCAGGTCGTATAATTGCTCTCCTGGCCATAGATGGAGATATCCCCTATGCGTCCGGCATGGGCCTCGATGAACTGCTCGCTTTGCACGAACATGCCCCCGGATCCGCAACAGGGGTCATAGACCCGGCCCTTATAAGGGGCGAGCATGGCCACCAGGATGCGCACCACATGGCGTGGGGTGTAGAACTGACCGCTTTGCTTGCCCTCGGCGCTCGCGAACTGGGAGAGGAAGTATTCATAGACCCGCCCCAAGGTATCCTGGGCGCGGGCGGCCTCATCCCCTAGGG
>JAJZZU010000117.1 GCA_021797365.1 Pseudomonadota bacterium
CGTAGGGCTGGTGGTCGCCACCGCCCATGTCCAGGGGGCCACGGCCCTCCCCGCCCTGCGCCATGGCCGGGGGGCTTTAAGTCCGGGGGACTTTGGCCAATCCCGGTCCGACCGATGTCTTTTAGCAGCCCGCCCCAAGGCCTCAGGAACCGCTGCCCTCGGTATAAGGCTGTGCACGAGGTCGGGGCGGCCGGTCCGCGCGTGGGATCCGGATCCGCAGCCGCGTCGCGCAAGGCCTTCTGCGCCATCAAGGGCGTGTCCCCTTCAAGGCCTGCGACCGGGGTTTCGAGAACACCCACCGCTATGTGCCCGGCGCCTTGGCCGCACTGTTTCTTATGCGCATGCCTGCTGCAAGCTGTGGGCCTAAGTCTCTCCGGCCGCCGGGTTTCCGGCCACCACAAGGCTCCGGAACGGCGAGACGCCGCCCGATCGCGACACAAAATGGTGCGTCTGCGCTTCCCCGTCCCGTTGCAGTCCGGATTCCGGGCCCTGCGATTATCGAAATCATGGGGTAGTTCCGGCATTCCTTATTTCTCGGAAATCCGTCCGGCTTTTCCAGAGACCCTGGCAATCAAAAAATCATAGACGGGTATGGGCAATCGCCGGAGCATCCAGGCGACTACAGCCATCTGCCAGGGCAGCACCAACCACGGCCGGCCGCGGTCTATGGCACGCCGCATCTTCATTGCCGCCACGCTGACGGGCATGAGCCAGGACATGGGATAGTGATTGTCTGCGGTCATAGGCGTGTCGATATATCCTGGTGCGATGCAACAGACGCGGATCTGACCTTTGCGTAGTTCCAGTCGCAGACTCTCCAGAAAGGCAATCAAACCCGCCTTGGAGGCGGAGTAGGCCGCCACCCCGGGCAGACCGCGCAGACCGGCGACACTGGCGATTCCTGCGACCCGACCCCCGGGACCCAGATAGGGCAGGAAGGCGCTTACGGTATTTTCGACTCCGATGAGATTAATCTGGACAATGTCCGCGAACGCATCTCGATCCATTGGTTCCGAGCTCGAGGTATCGTGACCGATACCGGCATTGGCGATAACGATCCCGATCTCGCCAAAAGCCTCATGGCAGCGGGCGGCTAAGCCTGTAACCGCATCGCGGTTCGGGGGCGGTGACCGACCATGTGGCCGGCAATGCCGGCCATAGGCGCGCGGCCTACAATGTGCGGCGGGCCATGAGCGGCGCTAATCTGTAAGCCCGCTTCGTGCCGACGAGCACTGACCGCATGCGGGCGCGCGCGATCGCCGTGTACTACACGGGCGCGCTCAACCGCGGATAATGGCTCGTGGTGAGCGGCGCGATCACCAGGGGGTATTCGGCCCCTTTAGCCTTGTGCGTCGGATGGCATAGGCCAGCACGAGATCATCCAGCCCCCGCACGCAAGCGTCGTCTCGCGGTCATCCCGGGCTACGGTGACTGCCTGCTCGTCCTCGAACTGTCTCGATGCGCGCGGCGGTGCCGATGTCGTCGTTGCTGATGTCGTGCCGGCAGTTGTTGCGGGTCTGCGCGCCGCCGTCCACGATGTGAGCGCAGCAGCCGGCGTCTGGTAAATTCACATAGATGCACACCGATGTTTCGATACCGCGGCAATGCTGGTCTTGCACCCTGGAGAGGGCTCACAAGGCCCGGCCCCAGATCCAGGTCGAAACGGACGCACAGACCCGATGCGGCGAACGCGGTCACATGGTTGTAGCCCATACCACCAAAACCCTGAACGAGACGCCCCGGCCGGCCGGTGGTATCGCCAAACCCCGTTACCATGGCCAGCACGTCGAGGTAGACGGCCCTGAACACACTGATAAGCGGCGGCTTAAAGTGGGTCCGGCTAGCGCATTCCAACAGATACAATCTAACACAACTGCACTCTTGACGTCTGGTCTTGGGATATGGGACTGTTTGCTGTGGACGGGCATCGGTCGGGTGTCCCTTCCCTCTTTGGGCAGCCCGCTGTACGCGTGAGATGGAATCCGCACAAAGGGTAGTGGTCGATAATGAGCCCCAAGAGCATGCATATGGAGGTCTGCGTATGAAGCGTCGCGTCGCCGCTCTTGTGGTTCTGGTCTGTGCACTATGGGGATTAGCGTGGCAGCCTGCGCAGGCGTACGTCGGCATATCGGTCAATGTGGGCGCCCCGGGGTTTGCATTCTCGTTTGGTGAAAACTTGAATGTCTTCTACGCGCCCCGCTACAGCGCCTATGTGTATGCGGACAACGGTCTTTATTATCGCTGGATTGATGACGGCTGGGTCTATTCGCGAGTGATCGTCGGCCCATGGTGGCCATTGGCGCCCACGGTATTCCTGCCACCTTTGCTGGCCTATGGTCCGCCGCCTCCGGTCGTGGCGTATCGCCCCTACTTCGTGTGGTGGCGCATGCGAGTCGCGCCCTGGTATGCGCAGGCCCACCCGCTCTGGTGGGCACGGCATCACCCGTTTCTTGCGCGATATGCACTGTGGCGGACACGCGTCATCCCCTTCTATCGGGCTCATCCGGGTATCCTCTGGCGGCGGCCTGTCGGCCGCATGATCTTTACGCATCGTTTTGTGCGGCGGCGGATGTGGCGCTATACGCTCCATCATCCCGCATTCGCGGCACGTCATCCCTTGCTACGGCAGCGGGCTATGCGATATGCCCGGTTTCATCGCGGCTTCATCCGTCGCAGGCCACTCATGCCGCCCCGTTACCGACGCTTCCGCCGGTGAGGGTTCCATGGGCGGGGGACGTGACGTTCGCCGACATAAGTTTGTGAGCCGCTCAAAGCGGCTATAGGGGTCGCTCACGCGGCCCCGGTTCTTGGGGGCTACGTGACGGTGGCCCATCAACGCCACAGGTTCATTTGGTCCAGGCGCTGATCTTCTTGCTCTTGGTTTCTGATGGACTCCCGGATGGTGGCCTCATCGCGCCCGACCGTGGAGACAAAGCACCCTCGGGCCCAGAAGGGCAATCCTCCGAAGTTGTGTTTCCGTTCCCCGTACACGCGCGCCCAATGAATGGCGCCCCGGCTCTTTGATAGAGCCCACCACCTGTGAGACTGCGTACTTGGGCGGAATCGATATCATCATATGCACATGATCCGACATCAGGTGGCCCTCCTCGATCCGGATGCCCTGCGTTCTGCCAGATTGCGGAAGACCTCGCCTAAATGTTGCCGCAATTGCGCATACAGCGTTTTTCGGCGACATTTCGGGATAAACATCCCTTGATATTGGCACTCCCACTTCGAGTGGCTGGAGTCTTGATACTCATCCATCGCGACATGTCCATGCGTGAGCTCGGCGGCTCACAAAGGCGAGTTTCGTCGATGGACTCCCCTATGTGTCACACTTTAGCTGCCTCCCCGGCAGGGCCGGGGCCCCCTTTGTGGGCGAATTCGTGAAGCTCGCAGCCCAACCGGGGCGGCGTTCTACGGCCGGCGATCTTGCCCTCGTAGGATTCGAGCACAACATGACGGGTGAGCATACACGTCCTAGCAGCCGCCGTGGGCCAGCCTTCAGTTGACCGAAGTCAACGTGGGGCTGCGCTATCCCGAATTACAGTCGATCATTGGACGCACGGGCGTCATATTCCGGAGGTCCCATGAATGAAAATACCACTTAGCCAGGCGATTTGTATACTCAGCAAGGTCTCGGTCGCGGCTGCGCCGGCATGGGCGGTATAAGATGCCGTAGGATGGCGGTCCTCATGGGCCCGCTAGCGGTGCCCGGGGGACCGGTAACGACATCCCTTACTCCGGTCATGCCCCGCGGCTTCGACTCATTACCCCTTGCCACTTACACTGGCCCTGCCACGGACTCGTCCATCCCGTCATCGAGGCGGACTGGTATCGCCTTGATCCTTTCCAAGACTACCGTGCTAGTAAAGCAAGGATCGGCATGCCTAGACCTGCCTTACAAAAGCTGTCTGGCGCGTTCCGCGGGTCTGCGTCTTGTCGCCAGGGTGGCGATCGGCCTAGCCCGTTTCGCGCGCCACATACCCCATCTGCTGTCGGCACACATGGCCGTAGCGGGCGCATGCGGATAGGCAGGGATGGAGCGCGAGGAAAGCGTCCATGCCCGTTGATCACGCTCATCGGATCTTTATCCGCACGCACACCAGGGCGCGCGCACCGTATTTTGCGACACCGCCTATTGCAAGCGGTGGGGGCCATGGATTCTACGCGTTCGAGCATCATGCGCTTCCCGCTGGCAACCTTGGGTCCCACACGTTCGATGCCCATGTCCTGATGTTGTCGGTCGGACGCGATCCAGTGCGGTTCTGGAGCCGTCTCAATGGCCGCCCGGTCTCGGGTCTGATCGAACCTGGACGATTTCGGTTCCTGGCTCACGGCGATGCGCTATCGACATCGTGGGACGCGTCCCTTCAGGCATTCTTTTTGACGCTGCCAGAGCCCCTATTCGCGCAGGCGCTGGGGGGTGACGTCGGCAGACCCATGGAGCTCATTTCCAATCTGGTGCCTCACGAGGACAAGATATTGTCGCACCTGCTCCAGGCCATTAAGGCGTACGCACTGGGTCAGCGTCTGAGCGGGCGCCTGTTCGAACAATCCTTGTTGACTACGGTGTCCGCTCATGTCTTGGTGAGGTATGGTGCCGGCCGCCGGAGTCTCCTGCGCGGCCCGAACCTGCCTCTTTGGAAGCGCCGGAGACTCCAGGAATATATCCAGGACAACCTGCATTCTGATATTAGCATCGGTACACTTGCAATCACTATGGACATGAGCCCTTACCACCTTGGGCGGGCGTTTCGCGCGACAACCGGGAGGACCCTATGGCAATATGTCCTGGAATGTCGCGCCAAGGAGGCGCGCCGACTGATAGCGGAGCGCCCCGACCGGCCCCTGTCCCACGTCGCCGACGCTTGCGGCTTTGAATCTTACTCGCAGTTCATTGCGGCTTTCAGGAAGTTCCATGGACAATTACCCAGCGAGTTCCGTCGGTCCGTGACGTGAATGGGCCTGGAGAGCCACGTAACACTGGCGTGCGGCGGTCCGGCGAAAACACGTCTGATGGACTCACAAACGCAGTGTCAGATTCAGAATGCGAGGTGCGCCATCACGAGGATAATGGCCACCTGCATAAGCCCCTGCAGGCCGGCCAGCCGGAGGTTGATGCCGTTCAGGCGAACGATGCGTTCCCGATCGGGTGTCGCCCCGCCCAGTTCCCGCCAGATGCGAAAGCTGTTGGGCAGCAGTACTCCCAAACCGACGGCCGTCATCACAAGGACCATGGCGAGCGCCAAGATCACCCAAGGACGGAGAGGGTTCCCGGAGGCCAGAAGCCCTAATTTCACCGCCAAGAACCAGCCGGCCGTACCTGCGGTCAGGGAGACCATGGGGAAGAACAGAAGCGTTCGCGGCACCAGATAGGCGATCACCCCCGCCCGTACCGAGGGCTCCAAGCGGCGCATGACAGGGCCTAGAATGAAACCCATGAAGAGGTCCGCCCCCGTCCATAGCGCACCGCTCAGCACATGGATCCAGTTGAGCAGGTACAGGTCGTGGGCTCCAAGGGCGATGAGCAGGGCCGCCGGAAAGGCGATCGCCCACCAAGTCAGCTGGCGGGAGAGCGGCGCGCGTTTCGTGATGTCCACTGAGGCCGCTCAGGGCCGCGGGCTCGTGGGCCCAGCCGTGGGTTTTTGGGGCACGAAGACGATATAGGGGGTCGTGGGGCGCTGGCCCGGCGGCGTATAAGCCGGGGCCGGTCTGCCCATGGGGCCCAGGCCATGAATAAAGACATAGAGCGCCTTGAGGTCGCGCACGCCGAGCCGATGGATGTTCACCCAAGGCATGGGCGGCCGCATGGGAAATTGCGGGAGCGGGGCCTTGCTTTTGAACATGGCCAACCACTGCGGCTCAGACACCCTCTGCACAAACAAGCGCAGGTTGGCCGGGTAGGTCGTCCCCCACGGCCCCTCGAAACCCACGGGGCTGCCCGTGAGCCAGCGGGTCATGGGCACCTTGCCGCCTGATGGATCCCAACCGGGCGTGTGGCAATCATTGCAGCCGCCTACCAAAACAAGGTATCGGCCGGCCTCCGCCGGAGTCGGTGCCCAGACATGAATCGGCGATGCGCCGGCGGCGGCACCGGGGACCGCAAGGATCCACAGCACTGCGATTTTCCAGACATTGTCTTTTGGCATGATGGCCCTCGCTCTTGCCGAACAGGTTTGCCTCCTGTGCCGCACCTTGTAACGCAATATCGCGCGCCATGGTTTCAGTATCTGGCGCCCACCTTTAGATTCGCGACATTTCCCCCTGATCGAGTCGATGGCCTCGCTCTACGGGAAGCGAGTGACGGGAATATGGTAACGGTTGCACGGCCATGGTGCGCCGGTGCCATCTTAGGCGATGCGTGGGATACGTTCCGGAAACCCCTGTCGGTGGCGAGCGGTGATCATTCGCGGTTCATGGCGACTCTGGCGAGTCAACGGCTCGGTGTCGAAATGGGTGAACCGCCGGAGTTCGTCGTGTTGGCAGCGCCCATACCCTTCTCAAGGCGTCGAGTGAAGATACACCGGTCCGAAACGCGCGCTCCTTTATGAGGGAGACGTCGTGCGCAGTCCACGGCCGGCCAATGCGTGGCGACCGCTTGCCCGCCTGCTTTGGGCGCGCATCGTATCGCGGCGCCGAGCGCTGAACTCGCTGGCTGCGAGAACCATTTATGGGCTCTACCTGTGGCTGCTGTTTGCCCTATTGGCCTCAATCACCGGGGCATTCATCGAGCGCTTCGGTTGGAAGCCAGCATGCATGGCATGAAGCAACTCCTGCAGGCTATGCAAACTGGTCAATCGATCATCGTGGTGTGGCGAGCGTGCCGGTCGTCGCCGTTCGCAGCAGCTGGGCGGTCCTCCGCGACGAGACCTGGCTGTCCCATTACGGCGCGATTTCTTCTCACCATCAGTCCGCCCATCATGCCGACGGGGACCGATTGGGCCCCTGCGCTGATGCTACGGGACGCTGGCCATAACGAGATCCTGCATCATTGCGGCGACAGCGATGCCATCCTCTCGTAGGCCTACCGGAAAGCGCCGCATGTCGGGGCGCCTATTCATTCCGTCCTCACCATGAGCAGCACGGGCCACGTCGGCCCAAGAATACCATCAAGGCCGTCGCGCAGTCCGGGCCTTTGTCCGCTAGGTCTCGGCGCTACCCCTTCCGCACCCATTGTCTGCATAGGCGAGTCAGCGGATAACGCTGCGCCATCGGCGTATCCTGACGCTAGTGGCGACTCGGGATCAAAAGGATGGGCATAGTCGCCGCGCGCGTTACGCCCTCGGCCACACTACCCAGGACCAGATGTTGTATACCGCGGCGCCCATGAGTACCCACCACGACCAAATCGGCCGACCAACCCTTGGCCTCTTCCACGATGACGTCGGCGATCCGCTGGGTCAGGTTCTCAGGTAGCGCGGTCT
>JAJZZU010000118.1 GCA_021797365.1 Pseudomonadota bacterium
TCTGCCGAAACTATTGGGAATCCACGATGGCGCTGGTCGCCGAGGCCCGGCAAGCGCAAGAGCGCAAGCGGGTGGTTGCCCGTCGAAACCCCGGCACCCCGAAGTTCCAGGGCTAAGCCCGCACGGCTAAAATCAATAAAAACATTCCTGACATTTTTTGGACGAGATCAATTTGGTGTGCAAGCGCTTCAAGATGCTAAACTGATATGACGGGAATGGAGTGGTTGGAAGAATGATGGGTCGGCAGAAATCTATCTATTACACACATCTTTTGAAGGCCAACACGGCGTGATGGTGTAAATATTGCCGTGATGATTTAGCAGTTGCGGAGCTGTTTGCGGAAGTCGCGGGTGAGTTGGTAGATCCAGAGGCTTTTGATGGGCTGGTCGTGACGATGGAAGATATCGAGCTTGCCGCGGCCTTGTGTATCCCCCAGATATTGCCAATTGGCAGCTCGGTAGCAGGTGCCAGCGAAGCGTGGCTTTTCGACAAAGGTCTCCAGCAACACTGGGCGGTAACCGTAACGGGCCTGCCAGTCATCCGCGAGCCGGCGGCTAACGATGGCCAGAATGCGCGAGGCCAGATTCTTATGACGGATCCACGGCAAGATCAGAAAGCGCGCGTTATTGACGATGAGATATAGGTTGCGCTGTCTCCGCGCGGCACTCCAGCCGATAGAGGCATCGCGGGGGTGCGTCTTCCAGGCCGCAGCCCCAAAGCCCAAGAGCGCGATGATCGTGCCTTCGGCGCGCACGACATAGCGCAACTGCGCCCCTGGCAGGGGTTTATGACCCAGATAGCGGTAATGGGCGATATACGCGTTCCAGAGCTGCGAGTCGTGGCGCTGGACGACCACGTCGACTGCGAGTCGGGCAAGATCCACCACGGGTAAGATCACGGGTTCCCGCACGAGCGTGTCGATCAGAGGGTGCGCCCGATAGGAGACGGGCTTCGCGCACTGTGGCGGCGGGAGCGTGATGAGGCCGTCCTTCTCCATCCGGAGCAACGCCACGCAACAGCTCATGTCCTTTAGCCCCCCGTCGAGGCGCTGCCAGGCGAGGGATGCGCACACGTCCTGCGAGAGCCGATAGCGGGAGGGCGGCGGAGAGGTCGCGATCAGCGCGCGGATCCGGTCGATCTCGGCCAGGGTAAAATCCCGTCCACAGTAGCGCATCGGTCAGCCTGGCGGAACCCAACCCGCGACTTGCAAGGCAACCCGCATCTCCACTGATTCGTAGAGCCACATCCAGCCGCGCCAAAGCACGGTCACGCCGGGCTCCCCGTCGCCCTTGCGCCCGAGGTGGCCGCCCAGGCGGCCGAGCATGCGCACGGCCTCGCGGAGCGTCGGTGGGGGTCCTGGCGGAGGCAAAGCCTTCGTCACGCGCATGCATCAGGCGCACGCCGATGATGCTAAAGAGGGTCAAATAGCGTTTCAGGCGCAAGACCTCTTCGAGCAGCCAGTCCTCGACTTGGCAGCCCGATTTGAGCACTTTGTGCCAGGTCTCGATGCCCCAGCGCTTGCCGTACCAGCGCACCTTCTCGACAGCCGATGCGAAGTCATCGACCGGCAGGTTTGTTAACAATACCCAGCTGATCGCCTCACTGCCCGCAGGGGCCGCAGTCTCGGTGGCGCCGATTACCTGGTCGCGCGACCACCCACGGCCTGGGCCGGGATGTGGCCGGTTGGGGGCACGTGAAAGCATCTTGATTTTTTATGGCGCTCGTTTCGACTATGGCGGGCGTGCGGCACCATGTTAACGCCGGGGCCTTTCATTGCCCCGGCGGCTGGTCTAGTCTCGTGTGACAGATCCTTTCCTGCGCGAGAACCATTTAAGGCCCAGGCGCGAATGGATGCCGACGCAAGGGACCATGCGGTCGTAACGGGGCAAGGCCCGTCGGAACTTCGGGGATGCTGCCGGATGGCGGCGGACAGAGCCGTCTTTGGGGGCCGGCGTAACGCCCCGCCCCATTGCCATTACGATTGAGGAAGGCCCTTGGTCTCGAAAATGCCTCCCGCCGCGAGTCTCCCTTCGACATCCCCGCCGGCGCCCGCGGCACAAGACCTTCTGGTGTCGCTCTGGAATCCGCAGGCGCTGCCCGATCCCCGCGGCCAACGCTGGCAGTTGGCGGGCGTCTTGCGCACCCAGGGGCCGTGCCGCGGCGCCTTTAGCTACCTGCGCGCCTATGATGGCCCCCCGCTCGACCCTTTGCACCTCGATTATCGCGCAAAGCCCCCCGGCGCTTTGTTTGCGCCGCAGCCCGGCCAGGAACTCTTCGGGGTCTTCCGGGACATCCTGCCCGGCTACTTCGGGTCGGTCCTGTGGGAGCGGTGTCGTCCCGCGTTGCAGGGCGCGGGTCCTCTGGCGCACTTGGCGGCCTTTGGTACCCGCAGCCAATCGGGGCTCCTGGTGCGCGCGCTCGCGGCCGTCGCCACCCCCGAACGCCTGCCGCGCTCGCTCGCGGCCCTTGAGACGATCGCCGCGCGCATCGAGGGGCTTTTGGCCGGCGACGATATCCTCGACGAGGCCCACGTCTATGCCCTGACCACGCTCGGCGGGGCGCGCCCCAAGGCCGCCGTGTGTTTAGACGGTATCCACTATGTCGCCAAATTCAATCGCCCAGACGATGTCTATACGAGCCTTGCGCGCGTCGAGCACGCCATGCTGCGCTGGGCGGCGGCCTCCGGCCTGTCAGTCCCGGAGAGCCGGGTCGTCACCCTCCCCCGATCAGGGGCCGATGTCTTGCTGGTGGCGCGTTATGATCGCCAGGGGGCCCATCGCGCCCATCGCTTAAGCCTGCGGACACTGACCGGCACCGATAATATTGGACGTTGGGATACCCATGCCGATGCGCGGGATGTCACGCGCATCCTGCAGGCCCTGGCCGCCCCCGAGACCGACCACGACGAATGGATCCGGCGCATCGCCTTTATGGCCGCCATGCACGACAGCGACAACCATTTCGGCAACGTGGAGATGCGGCTCGATGAAGAGAACCGCTGGCGGCTTGCGCCGGCCTACGACCTCGTGCCCGTCACCGGCAACCCCGCCTTCGCGACGCGTCTCTGCGGTTTTGTGAATCCGTACCAGGCAGTAAGCGTCCACCTGGCGCCTGCGATCGCCCGCTTCTGCATGCGTCCCTTAGCCCACGTCCAGGCGCTGGTATACGCCACATGGACTGCCATGGTGCATCAGGCCGATACGACGTTTCGTGAGGCGCGTATCGGGTCTGTCGATGCCAAACGGCTGTACGAGGGCCTTTCCCTCGCGCGCGTGGCGGCGTTGACGTCCCAGTTCCCGGCGGCGTAATCCCCCGAGGCGTCCTATCCAAGAGATTTGAGTATGGCGTGTAGAGATGGTAAGGAGCGGGGTTGTCAAGGATATTGGTCCTGACCGCGCGCATAATTCTGCGATTCTAGACGCGATACCAACCGCGGCCGAATCGGACCCGCGCTCTCGCTACGCGGGAGGCCTCAAGCCCTCGGGCCGTTAGGGCGGCTCCAGGCTCGCCCTCCCGGCCAAGGGGGATGGCCTAGCGCCCGACCTCGATAACCCACTTCGGATCAAAGGCGGCCACCGGCTCGACCCCAACATACCCACGAGGATTGGACACGACCCGTGTCTTGTGGCCGCACGCGTCTTTCACGGTGTAGTCGACCCGGACATGGGTATGCCCATGTACCCAAAGATCGGCGCGCACCACGAGGTCATCGAGGCAACTTGCATAGGCGGTATCCGTGACATCGTAGGGCGGCTCCTTCAGAAGACTTCGCGCCAAGGGGGCATGATGGGTGACCACCACGGTGGGGCCAAGCTTGCAGCCGGCCTCAGTCTTGTCGCTTTCTGCGCGCTCCGTGGGCAATGCCGCGTCCAAAAAGGCGGCGCTGCGCTCGTGCCAGGCCAGCGTGGTGCAGGGGCGGGCATACACCCGCTCTGAGGGCCTGCGGCCGATTCGAATACGGGCGTAGTCGGTCATGAGCTCCCCTATGTTACGCATCATTGCGTCTTGGTGCAGCGCGCCATTCAAACCAAAGTCGGTCCAGAGGGTCGCGCCAAGAAATCGCACGCCGTCGATCACCACGGCCTCGTTTTCCAAAAGATGGACGGGGGTGCCCGCGACCTTGGCACGGGCCTTGTCCCACAAGGCCTCTACGGTCCGCTGCCCATAGAACTCGTGGTTGCCCATGACGTAGATCGTGGGGCGGTCACAGGACTTCAAGGCCCAATCCAGACCCTGGAGCCCGACGCCGATATCCCCCGCCAAGATATGCACGTCGCAATCGATATCCCGGAGGCGGGGCCGCGACCAGTTGCCGAACTCCAGATGCACGTCGGACAGGATATGGAGCCTGAGAGGTTGCATGTCTCTTCCTTATAAGGATAAAGCATTGCGCGGTCGAATACCGACTCGTACCGTGAAATGCCGCACCCTGCTTTGAGCAAGGATGTATGGTCACGCCGCGTGGCTGCGGCGGGACATGGGTGGCCCCGGCCGCGGGGCTTGGGTTCGGGGCGCCACCGCGTCCGGACCCGTTCAGTGCCATAATATGGACGCGGTGCCGCCTCTGTCGCGGCGGTGTCGCGGGCCGCCCTCTTGCCGGCCGTCGGCCCCTGTGCCGCCTCGGCCCGTCCTACCGTCCCCGCTCCAGATCCCGGTCGCCGACGCGGCGCACGACCCCCTCTTGATCCAGCAGTCCGCGCAGCCCCACCCCATAGGCGCGAAAGCCTAGACCCCGGTCCCAGGCGCGGTAGTCCCGGCAGTCATGGTGATGCCCATGGAAAAGCCTCTTCACCCCCAAGGCCTGGGCGAGTTCATCAATGGCGGTAAAGCCATAGGGATGGCAGCTGGGGGCCTCATGGGTCACAAGGATGTCCGCCGTTTCGTCCCAGAGTCTCTCATAATCCTCGGGATAGATCGTGGAGCGATGTTTTAAGATCTGCCCGGCGCGCGCGATGTCTTGAGGGCTAGGGGCCTCCTCGCGCCCGGCACGCGCGCCGGCGCCCCGCCCCCGGCGGGAGGTGCGCTCGCCCGCAACAAAGGCCGCGTGACTGACATAGGCGGGGGCACATAACGGATCCCACATCTGCCCCCGAAAGATCCCGCCCAATCCCGCAAGGCGCACACCGGCCACGGTGACCACCCGCCCATGCAGGTTGCGCTCCGCAAGACTCTCCAAATGCCGCCAATGATCCTCGCGGTCGCTATCATGGTTGCCCGGGATAAACCACACCGCGGTTCCCTGCACCTCCCAAGGGGCCGCGATGTCGGCGAGCGGTCGCGGGGCCTCGATATCGCCTAAGAGCACGAGCGCCTGGGGATGCCAGGCGGCCACCGCTGCCGAGAGGTGCTCAAACTGCCCATGGACATCGCCCGCAAAAAGAATCAAGGGCGACGCACCCTCGGTTGTCTCCGGCCTTTTTATCCGATCGTCGGTCATCTGCCGATCCTCTGACCCCTCTTAGCAAAAACCCGATCCGCCCCGAAGGACGGATCGGAGGTCCCGCGCCACTGTTACCTAACCCGGCCTCTAAAGCCCAGAGGCCCCGGCCGTCTGGGCGCGATACGCCACCCGGGCGCCGCCCACGGCTCCCCGCGGGCCTCGCGACCGGTGTGCGGTAGACGGACCTACTATACAAAGCCCATGCGCGGCCGCGTCTCAGGCCGCCCCATGGTCCCCACATCGGCCGGAGCCAACCGCCGCCTGCCGGCCAACACCGCTTGACCCACGGCGCGCCGCAATCGCCGTTTGAGCTCGCGCAGATCCATTGGTGCGGAGGCCAAGGCCTCCAAGGTCTCGCGGTCAATCGCCACTCGGGCCGCTTTCCGCAAAGGCCTGCAGAGATCGTCCGCCAGGCGCATGGCGATCGCGAGACGCTCGTCGCGCGTCGGGCTTGCCACCGCGATCTCCTGGACACGCGAGCGCAAGGGCGCCGGCACCCGTTCGATGTCGTTGGCGGTGAGGATCACGAGCAACCGGCTTGCGTCACACGTAAGATCCATCGCCACATCCCGCAACCGCCGGGCGCTGTCTTCCTCCAGCAGGTCGAGGAGCGCGGGCACAATGGGGCTTTGCTGCTCTTGCCCGAGCTTGTCGACCTCGTCGATCAAGAGCACCGAGTTCGCGTAGCGGCTCCTCGCGAGCAGGCTAAAGACGCGTCCGGGGTTGGCGGTCGACCAGTGACGGCTTGTCCCCGTGACCTCAAAGGCCCCTTGGGCGGTCCCGGCCGAGATCTGCTCCCAGTCGACGCCCAAACGACCGGCCAGGCGGCTCGCAAAGAAGGTCTTGCCCACCCCAGGTGCCCCATAGAGCAGGAGGGGACTGAGGCGAAAGCCTGCCGCCGTCTGTCCGGCTTGCAGCGCCCACTCGGGGGCCAACGCCTCGATCACCGCCCCAAAATTGGGGAAGTCGCGGGTAAGGCTCGCCAGCAATCCGGGGAGTGTCCGGGGGCTCGGGCGGCGCACCTGGCGCATCCCGCCGTCGCGCGCGGCCATTTCAAGCGGTGGCAAAAGCCGCGCCTTGTCCTCGCGGCGCAGCTTGGAGACCTGGGCCATGGCCTCCTGGAGGGCCTCTTGCGCAAACACCGGCACGCGGTCGCGCTGGCGTCTCACGGTCGCGACCACCGGGGGCACCTGCGTCTCCGCGGCTGGGGGCCCGAGGGGTTCCCCGGTAAAGGGATCACACGGCTCTTTCTCATCGTCCCGGGCGCGCTGGGACGCGATCTCGGCGGCCACGGGCTTTGGCACGATCAGCGGGCTTTTATCGTAATCATAAAAGGCAAAGCCGTCCGGAAGCGGATAGGTGCGGGCGGGTCTTTTCATCACACAGTCCTTCCCAAAGTGGGGAGGGGACGCCCCATCTCAGCCCGGGACCCCAATAAAAAACCCCGCAGACTGTCCATCAGGCGGGGTTTAGGAGAAGGCGATCTCTAAGCGTCTCTCAATAACGGTGCCCTGTGCCCCCCGCAAACGCGCACAGACCGGCTACCAGCCACCACGTCCCGTGGTTCGCCGGTTCGGCATTCCTGTGGATGTTGAGATCAGATCGCATGCCCTGGTATTCCAACCACATAAAATTAATAAGGCGCGCATCCTAGCACTGGGATTTGGGAAGCGCAAGGGTTTTGCCGCCTCCCTTTTGCCGTCTCCAAGCGGCGAAGATGGCCCCGGCGCGATAGGCCCTGGTAGTAATGCCTGCAGTAGCGTTCGCTATTTGACATCCTCCCCTCCCTCAACCTCATGGTCGCCACTTACGCGGAATGGGCCATACGGCCTGCAATGAGGCCGGGGATTCCTACGGCGCCAAGGGGCGGCATTGAGCCGCCCCTAAGTCGCTTCGGCGGGTTCCTGCTGCTGGCGGCATGACTGCACCGCTCACTTCACAGGCGATTCGGGCTGTGGTGTCCCACCCGGCGGAAGCGTCCGCC
>JAJZZU010000119.1 GCA_021797365.1 Pseudomonadota bacterium
CCGCCGTCGACCCTCAGCCATCACAGCCCGGACAAGACCCTCCAAACCCGTTCCCTCAAGGAACGCTTTCCTGATAAATCCGCGTAACCATCCAAAAAGACGCGGATCTTGGTGATCGCCTACACCTTGGGCTTGTCGAAATGAGGGGTTAATTCAGATGTGCCTTAGCGAGAAACCGGACGCCATGAGATGGCCGGCACAGGCGTGGCGCAGGCAATGCGCCCCGAAGTGCGGTGTTGTGATTCCAAGGGCGCTCAGTCGAGCGCGTGCGATTTCGCTCATGCTGCCGGCCGACAAAGGGCGTACTGGGGCCCTCAGTGTCAGAAACAGGGCCCGGTGTACGCATTGCGGCCGCACTTCACGCAGGTAGCGCAGGATCGCGTTGCCCACTTCGGGGACTAACGGATAAGACTGCGCGCAGCGCTGCTTTGGACGCGTCACTAGAATGCGGTCGTTCACCCAATCAAGGTCGTCTATTCGCAGTGCGGCAACCTCTCCGCGCCGCAGCCCGTATAGGGCAAGGAGCAAAAGGACAGCCCGATCCCGGATATCAACGTTACGCCCAGTATCAGCGCTGGAAAGTAGGCGCTGCACATCTTCCCAAGCGGGTCCTTGCGGAATTCTCTCCATCACATAGATGCGCGGCAACTCTATGCTGGAGGCCAATCCCGTGGTGCACCAGTCTTGGGACCCGGCGTAGCGAAAGAAACTGCGTAAGCTGTCCGTAAGCATAGACAATGAGGTGCGTGCCCATCCTTGATGCCCCTTAACCTTAATGAACGCATCAATATCGGTAATCGTAATGGCACGCAGCGAGTCGCAACATGAAGGTAGACCGGCAAAGAAACGACCCACAAGATAGCATCGAGTCGAAACTGTAATCGGCGATAGGCCGCGCTCCTGGCGCAAGTAGCACGCAAAACTCTCAAGTTGCTGAGCAAAGGGTCGTTCCCCTTCTGGAAAGCGCACGACGCAACCTTCACTTTCCAGCCATTTGGTAATGATGTGAACGAAAGCGCGACGGGACCGACGAAAAGTATCAGTGTCCTTGTCCCACGAAAGCCCTTTAAATCGTCTCCGCTGGTCAACTGCGGATTCGATGTCTTGGAGAGAAATCTCCTTACAGTTGAGATCGATACCGGGTGCCGCGGCGAGCGTGATCCAGGCGATATTGAGCAGCCTTGCGCGCGAATACCCTTGTTTGGCACACGCTCGGAGAAAGCGCTCGCGCGAGTCGGCATGGGGCCCTGTGCGGTAACGCTCAAGGATAGTTGGGTGACGGAACAGCGTCTCAAACATGATCGTCCTCCATGAAAGGGAATGGACGATCATCATCTACCTGAATTTATGTGGCGCAAACGCGAGCGAAGCCCCCAGCCTCCGAGGCATCATCGACCCTGCGCCACATATCTTTGGACGCCACATACACATAGTTACGTGGCGCGCCACGTAACTATGTCAAGACTAACAAGAACGATGCCGCCGACGCTGAAGCGATCTGTGAAGCCGTGGCGCGCCCCAATATGCGCTTCGTGCCCATAAAAACCATCGAGAGTCAGGCGGTCCTAGCCCTGCATCGCGCCCGTCAGGGATTCGTCAAGGCGCGCACCGCGCAGGCCAATCAGATCCGGGGACTGCTGTCAGAGTTCGGACTCGTGATCCCGCAAGGCATCGCGTCGATCACCAAACAGGTCCCGCGGATCCTCGAAGATGCCGAGAACGGCCTACCCGACACCCTGCGCGCATTGATCGCCCGGTTGACCACCCATCTGAAGGACCTAGACTGCCAGGTAGACGAACTCGAAGCCCAGATTCAGGTTTGGCACCGGCAGAACACTGAGAGCCGAAGACTCGCCGAGATACCCGGTATCGGCCCGATCACGGCCACGGCCCTCGTGGCCTCGATTGGTGATGCGAAGACCTTCGCCAATAGCCGGCAACTCGCGGCCTGGCTCGGACTTGTGCCAAGGCAGCATTCGAGCGGCGGCAAGCCTATGCTTCTTGGTATCAGCAAGCGCGGGGACGTGTACCTTCGGACACCCCTCATTCACGGGGCGCGAGCCGTGATCCGCGTGTCCGCCGCGAGGTTCACGCAAGAGACGTGGCTAAAGCGCCTCCTCGATCGCCGTCCCAAAAACGTGGCGGCGGTGGCGCTCGCCAACAAGAACGCGCATGGTATGGGCACTCTTGGCCCATGGGCGGGACTATCGTCCGAACGGCAGGCCTTCGCCCCTTGCAGCCTAGGTACGCCTTAAGAGGCCGAGCAGGACATGCGATGAGTGGTGTGATGAGCAGAGAGATATAGGAGGCAAGCTCCCACGATTGCACAGGCAATCATGACGTGATGGCAATGAGGTCGGACCGCAAACGGCGAAACCTGCGGGGTCCAGAGCACCGTGAGTGCGATGAAGTGATGAGGCGCCGTTTCGCATATTCCATCAGGGACAGAGACACAGGTCTCATCAAAAGTCCGGATGTATGGCTGCAATCGATTCTCTTTGACGTCAAGGATTGAATGCTTGGCAAACAGGGGGCGTGTACGGCCCCCGCCGCTTAGACAGGGCGACTCGGGTATAGGGATCGTTTTAGTCGCATAAATGCTCCAGGGGTTGAGCTCTAAAACGCGCGCCTCTAAAACGCGTTCGCCGCTTCGGTCTCTGGGTGGGATGTGTCTCTCGCAGTAGCGGGCGTGGCACAGTAAATCCATGTCTATTGAGCGGGATGGCTGTATATGGTCCGCTGGGGTTGCCGACGTTGACCGCCGCATGACTACTGCATACACTAGTCTGCAACTAGTTTATGCAGTAGGAGGGGTGTGCAATGCCCGAGATCGGTGCTTACGAGGCGAAGACGCATTTGTCCGAGATCTTGGATCGGGTGCGTAAAGGGGAGCGGTTCATTATCACCAAGCATGGGCAGGCGGTGGCGGAGTTACGATCGGTGGCGACCCAGGGCTTGGAAGAGCGGCGTGCGGTTGTGGCCCGCATGAAGGCGTTTCAGGCCACCCATGACCTAGGGGATATCTCGTTGCGCGAATTAATCGACGCAGGGCGTAAATACTGATGGCCTTTATCGCCGATGCCTCTATGACGTTGGCCTGGTATCTGCGCGATGAAGACGCTGAATCTGCCAATCGGGTACGTGAGCGATTGTTGGGGGAGGGTATTTGTGTCCCCGCCCATTGGGCGCTGGAGGTCTGTAATGCCCTGCTTGTCGCCACGCGGCATGGTCGCATCACCATCCAGGAAATGAGTGAACTTCTACCGGATTTGCGTCTGTTGCCCGAGACCGTTGACCATCAGACTGACGCGGCTGCCTGGTCGACCACGTTAGATCTTGCAAAGGCCCATGGGCTGACGTTGTACGACGCGGCCTATCTCGAGCTTGCGCTAAGGCGCGAGTTGCCGCTTGCCACGTTAGACAAAAGGCTCCATGGCGCCGCCATTGCTGCGGGCGTCGCCATCGTCCCTGAGATGCAAAAGGGATCATAAAACCTTAAGCGGCGGCAATGGCTTCCCGTCCGCGCCCGGCTTCCTGCTGCGACGCACGTCTTCGTTAGGGCGAACCAAGCGCTGAATACTTGTCCGCGCAGTCCCCCTGCGCTTGCTAGAAACGTGGTGGAGCACGAACCCTCATTGCGACGAATAAGGGCAACCGGTGGTTCTTCGTTTTCGGTCTCGAGAACAACGAGCGCGCCAATATCGACTCGGAAGAACTGGGTGCCCTTAAAGATCTTGCTGCTGATTTGCTGGTTAGGACGGCTCGGCAGCTCAGCGAAGCGGCCGAAGACGGTTCGCTACAGGAGATTTGTCATGACAACCAAACCTAAGGCGCGAAGTCGAATTTTCGAGGCCGTTTATGAGACGGCAAGCGACCTGCATCGTCTCGGGTTCATCGACAAGCGCGCATTGCGGAAGAATCTCCATCTGAACCAGACCGTGTTGGCCGCTGTGTTGAATACCAGCGTGCCGACTGTGCGTAAGTGGGAGGTCGGCGACAAAGAGCCGAGCGGCCCGTCATCGAAGCCTCTCCGCCTGATTGAACGCAAAGGGCTCGAAGCAGTTTGCTAGCGCAGATCGGGAAGGGCAAGCGGGGGGTCCATTCGGACAAGCTTGCTCAAGCGCCACGGCCGACTGAGGCACCCGATGACTAGGGTAGCGGATGGCCTCTCGGCCAACGCTCATATGAAACGTGTCACCTGGGATGGCCTTGGGCCCAGTTAGGTACTTGGAAGGCGCCTGGGCGCGCGCTATGACCCGAACTGAGCAGTCGCCCGACATTGTCATAAATTGATGCTATTTCAAGGAGTTGGTGCGCCCTAGAGGATTCGAACCTCTGACCTTTGGAATCGGAATGCAAAATAACTACGCGTATATTGCGCGGGATATTGTGTAGATATTTGGCGCCATGCGGCGCCGCAGACACATTAGCCTTATGACTCAGTACGTTAAGCTCATCCATTTTGTGACATTTTACGCCGACATAAGCCGAGCTTTCTGGACCTCGTGCGGGATTGTGTAACAACCTGGGCCATTCGCGCTCCAGGAAAAAGTGAGCGTTGCACGGTGGTTTGGGCCTGCAACTCAGCCATATGGCCCCGCTCTGCGGTGGCTCTCGACCCCTGATGTCCTGACAAACCAACAAGGGATATACGTAGCCCCTTGGCCTTTTAATTCAGCCGCCCGGGTATCCGCTGCATAATAAAGCCAATAGAGACCATCGGTTATCGCGTCTGAGAGAGTAGGGGGTGCAGTTTTCCGGGACTGCGACAACCGCTCGAGTAAAGCTCCAAATCTCTTTCCCGGTCCTTCATCGGCAAAATTCCGCGCCCTATCAAGAGTAAGCACCCCCGCACGTCAGTAATTTCAAACTAGGGACTGCGTTTCCGAACGGGGGTATCTTTACCTTAAGCTACCGCTTATTACCAACAACATTGATGGGGGGGCCTGTGGGAGAAATGGGCGCAGAGAACGCTATTCTGGAACTTCGGCTTGTTGGCGACATCGCGGGTTCGTTCCGCGTTGCCAGGTACCAGAGAGGATATCGCTGGGGCAAACTCGAAGTGACACGTCTGCTTAACGACATCTGGGAGAGCAAGGGCGAGCCCTACAGTCTGCAGCCAGTCGTCGTGAAACGTGACAGTGAGACCGCGTGGGAGCTGGTTGACGGCCAGCAGCGACTAATGACGCTGTACCTGATCTTCGTGTATATGCAGCGCGCTGGACTCAAGAACGTCGACCCGCAGTACTCCATTAGCTACGACACGAGGACGCAGAGCAAGGATTACCTTCAACACTTGGACCCCGCGCTGGCCAACAGCAATATCGACTTCTTCCATCTACATGCAGCGCACGCATGCATCCAATCGTGGTTTGAGCAAAAGGGGCCGACGTCGCTCAAACGACAGGAAGTCGCCGACGATGTCTTTCGCTGCCTCTGCAAGAGCGTGCGTGTTATCTGGTATGAGGCCCCGAAGGGGCTGGACTCGACGACACTCTTCACGCGCCTGAATGTCGGGAGAATTCCGCTTACCGATGCAGAGCTGTTCAAGGCGCTCTTGCTCTCGCGCGCTCGGGGTGGCGTCGCCACCACGGACAGGACCCACGAGATCGCCGCGCAATGGGACAGCATTGAGCGCGATCTCCAGCATCCGGACATCTGGGCGTTCGTCGCCGATGAGGTCTCTGCAGATAGCCCGACGCGGATCACGCTGCTGCTCGATACGATTGCCGACTGGCCTCGGGGCCGACCGCGACCCCGGTTCCATACCTTCGACGTTCTGCGGGAGAAGATGGAGCAGAGCAGCCCAGAGACGGTCTGGAACGAGGTTGTCCAGCTCCATGCACTCATTCTGAGTTGGTATGAGAACCGGGACCACTACCACAAGATCGGCTATCTCGTGGCCGTGGGGCAGCGTTTCAGCGACCTCGTCGCGCTCGCGTCGGGCAAAATGAAAAGCGAATTCGGAGCGTTGCTCAACTCCCGGATTCACGACACCATTGACCTCACGCCCTCCGGCATAACAGCGCTAAGTTATGAGTCCGACACAAACAAGTGCGCGCGCCTTCTACTCTTAATGAACGTGGAGACGGTACGCCGAATGAAGGATTCGACAGAGCGATACTCCTTCCGCATTCATCGCAGCCAGGCCTGGTCGCTTGAGCACATCCACGCCCAGCACGCGGAGAGCCTAACGAAGGTTGAGCAATGGAAGGAATGGCTTCGCCTCCACCGCGATGCGCTCGCGGACCTTCCGTCGATCGACAAAGCCCGCCTAGAAGGACTAATCCACAGAATCGATGATGCGGATGATAAGATCGATCGGCAACTGTTCCAAGAGCTCGCGCGCGATGTAACGGCAGAATTCACGCTCAGTGATGCATCGGCAGCAGCCACAGTGCATTCGGTTCATTCAGTATCGAACCTTGCGCTCCTCGCGAGTGGCCACAACAGCGCGCTAAACAACGCTGCGTTCGAGGTCAAGCGGCGGCGCATCATTGAACTCGATCGCCAGGGAGCATACATTCCCATCTGCACGCGCCAAGTATTCCTCAAGTACTATACAAATGCCGACGCCCAACAGATTCACTTCTGGAGCACCCAGGACCGCGAAGCCTACTTAAATGCGATCCTCTCGTCCGACGGCGGCGTTGGCGCTTACCTTAAGCCGGAAGTGCCGCTGTCATGAAGAGCTACGTCACGTCCTACAATGCTCTGTTCGCTCGACGTACGGCGGACGCACCGGTGGTGAAGCGCATCGAGATCCCGATCATTCAGCGGGACTACGCTCAGGGGCGAGACAGCGACGCGGTTGCGCGCATTCGCACTAACTTCCTAGATGTGTTGCACGACGCAGTGACAATTGGGCCACCTATTAGCCTGGATTTCGTTTACGGCGATGTTGTGGATGGCACACTTCGCCCTCTTGACGGTCAGCAACGTCTCACCACGTTGTTCCTATTACACTGGTATCTCGCGTGGCGAGCGGACCGACTCGATCAGGAGCAGGGCTGGAAGCGTTTTGAGTACGCCACCCGTCCGAGCGCCCGGCGCTTCTGCGCGTGCCTCGTTGAGTCCAACCCGCCATGCGATGCAAAATTGCGCATCTGGTTTGAGGACCAGCACTGGTTCCTGCACACATGGCAGCACGATCCGACCATCCAGTCGATGCTGGTTATGCTTGAGGCGATCCATGAGCGCTTTGCCAAAGCCGACTGCGTCGCTGCCTGGGAGCGAATTGTGCATTCCGATCCACCGGCAATTTCGTTCCACCTGCTTCCCATTGAGCGAATGGGTTTGAGTGAGGACCTCTATATCAAGATGAACTCGCGCGGGAAACCGCTCACGCCGTTCGAGAACATTAAGGCGAGGTTCGAGCAGGTCTTGGGTGCTCCAGAAG